>CANFED010000153.1 GCA_947445995.1 Oxalobacteraceae bacterium
CCGGGTAGCAAGGTCGCTTCAAGGTTGGCGATGATGCGTTCGCGCAGCCGCGGTCCTTCGACATCCCAGTTGACATTGCCCTGCAAGTTGGGCACCGGACACAGCACGTAAAAACTGTCGCATCCGGGCGGCGCAAAGCTGGCATCGGTCGCGGTCGGCCGGTGCAGGTACAGCGAGAAATCCTCGGTCAGTATCTTGCGGTCGAAAATATCCTTGAGCAGCGCTTCGTAGCGCTCGCCCATTGTGATCGTGTGATGCGCGACATTCGGATAAGTGCGCGTGGTACCGAAATACAGCACGAACAAGCCCATCGAATAATGTGCCGCCGCCAGCTTCAGGCGTGTCGCACTGGTCTGCTCGGCCGGCTTGACCATCACGCCATACAGATGCGCGGCATCGGCATTCGACACCACCACATCAGCCGCCAGTTCGGTGCCATCGTCGAGTCGCACGCCGGTGGCAACCTGCTGTTCGATGCGGATAGCCGCGACCGTGGTCTGCAAGCGGATCGTGATGCCGTGGCGCGTCATCAGTGCGCCCAGTGCCTGCGTGATCGCACCGGTGCCGCCCATCGCAAAGTGCACGCCATGCGCGCGTTCAAGGAAATGGATCAGGCCGTAAATGCTGGTGGTGTCGAACGGATTGCCACCCACCAGCAGCGGCTGGATCGAGAAAGCCTGACGCAGTTTCGGATGCGACAGATAGGTCGATACCAGACTCCATACTGTCTGGTAGCTGCGCAAGCCTATGAGTCGCGGAATTTGCCGCACCATCGTCAGGAAACGGTCGAACGGCAAGGCCGATAATTCCGTGAAGGCGACATCGTAAATGCGTTTCGAGTGCGCCAGCAAAGCCAGATAACCGGCTTCGTCGCGCGGCGCGATGCGACGGATTTCCGCCAGCGTCTGTTCCAGCGTGCCGCCGTAATCGAAGGTGTCGCCATCAGCAAACCGGAAGCGGTACCACGGTGTCAGCGGCACCAGCTTCAGGTGATCGGCCAGTTCTTCGCCAAACAGCGCGAACAGTTCTTCGAACAGGAACGGCGCGGTGATGACGGTCGGACCGGCATCATGGGTATAGCCATTGCGCCGGAATACTTGTGCCCGACCACCCAGTGCCGCGCAGCGATCCAGCAACGTGACTTCGTAGCCTTTGGCACGCAGGCGCAAGGCCGAGGCGATACCGCCGTAGCCGGCACCGATGACGATCGCATGTTGCGCCGCGCGGGCGGTGTAATTTGCCACCGTCACAGCCGGCCTGACAGTGTCTGCGCCAGACTGGCGAGCAACGCGCCGGCATCGTCCGGCAACCACGACGCAAACTGGATCGCCTGCTCGAAACGTGCCAGCGCCAGTTGCCGCGCCACCATGTGCGCGTAGTCGCCATGAGTAGCGGCCAGGATCAGGCAGGCATTGAGTCCGGCTGGCTGGCCATCGACACTACGGTCCTTGTCGATGTCATCGAGGTCATCGACGATCTGGTAGCCGACGGCAAAGGCGTCGGCGGCCTGACGTGCGACCGCCAGATAATTCTGCCGGCCGGTAGCAATGAGTACCAGTTCGAGCGGCAGACCCAGCAAGGCACCGGACTTGGCGGCAGCAATTTTTTCATACAGGGTGATCTCGCAGGCTTGCCCGGACAAGTCGGCGCACTGGCCCTGCACCGCGTTGGCGGTCGCGGCATGCACTTGCGCGAGTAACTGCGGCAACCGGCTGCTATCGCTGAAGCGGCACAAATTGCCGTAAGCGGCCGACAGCAACAAGTCGCCGGCACAGATCGCGACGTTCTCGCCGAACCCGGCCCAGAGCGTCGCGCAACCGCGCCGTTGCAAATCGCGATCCTGCAGGTCGTCGTGGATCAGCGAGGCGTTGTGCAGCAGTTCGACGGTCACGGCAATCGTCACCGCATCATCATCGGACAAGTTCAACGCACGGCCCGCGTGCAGGGCGAGACGGGCGCGCACGCGCTGGCCGCCGGAGTCGAGGTGGTGCGACAACGCACCCACCAGTGTCGACGGCAGGCTGACTCGGGCCAGTTCGGCCATGCGGGTTTCCACCAGTGCAGACAAGCTGTCGCACTGCTGGATCAAAGAAGGAAAAGCAGACAGGGATAAAGCAGTCATTGCAGTACTCCGGTGAAGACAGGAACGACCGCCGCAGTAAAACTGCGACGGTCTGGCATCACACTAATCAGGCGTGCTGGCCTTCTGCTTCGGACTTGCGTACGGCGATCATGTAGATCAGTACGCCAAACATGGCCTTGGCGACGATGTCGGAGACGGTGTAACCCACTTGCACGGCGGTGGCAGCGCTGCTGCCGGTGAAGCCGATCATCGGGAACACAAATACGACCGGATAGAAACACCATGAAATCACCGTGACCCAGCGTGCGGTGCTGATCAGACCGCGGGCGGCAACCGGTTGCGAATCAATCGATTTTTTCAGGCCAACAAACAGGTCATAGACAATGATCAGGAACGGGATCATGGCCAGGCCCCACCACATCCAGCGGGTGCCGCCGTCTGCCGAGATTTCACCCGGATAACCGAGCACCACCATCAGCGCGGCCAGCAAGCCGAGCTTGGTGCTTTTGGCGATGGTTTCGGCACGTGGCAAACGCATCACGAGGATTAGTTCGATCAGCAGCAATGGCACGGTAAGCAGCCAGTCGACATAACGATAGGCATCATTGAACTTGATACCGGAGGCCTTGATCTGGTCGCCGGTGATGACGAAAGCAGCTTCCCACGAATTGAAAATCCGCAGATAGTGGTAAGCCGCGATCAAGGTGACCAGGCCGGTGATGGTAAGAGCGGTGCGGTAAGCCGAGGCGACTTGCGAACGGCCCAGAAAGAAAAATATTGTTGCCGCTCCCATCACAGCGATTGCAAATGAAAAGGCGTTGTAGACCAATTCGTACTGCCCAATTGTGACTGCATCCATGAACGATTCTCCGAAGATCATGTTATTACCGACAGTTCCACGCCGCGCAAATAGCGAAGCATGGAGTTTTCAGTAACCCTACCCGCGGCCGGATTTGTCGTCAGATCCTGCAAGTCGTTCTGCTTCGCTCACTGCAATGAACTGCATGATTCTGGCAGTGAAATTATCGTCGAGGCAAAGATGACCTTGCAGCGCATCGTTGACAAACTGGGATGCTGCCAGCGCGGTCATCATGGCCGGATCGGCCTTGATGACCGCGAGGGCGGCATCGAACTCTGATTGGCTCATCTCGTCGTCGAGAAGCATTGATGCAATTACCTGGCTGTCGATACGTGATGTGAAAGTCAAAGAAATCTCTGGGTAATGGTCCTGTCCAGCAAAGGACGAATCGCATCGGCAATAGTTGCACGTGCACGAAAAATATTTGAACGAACGGTGTTGAGCGGCATGTCCATCGACTCGGCGATCTGGGCGTAGCTCAGACCCTGCTCTTCGCGCAGCATCAATGCGTCCTTCATCGGTGTCGACAAGCCATCGATCGAACGGCGGATGCCGGCGGCCAGTTGCTGCTCCGCCAGCAGTTCTTCGGGACCGTCGACAATGCCTTGCAGACGCTCGGTCGCGGCCAGCCCGAGTGTTTCTTCCATACCGTCGAGCGAAACGCGGTTATCGGCTTTGCCGTGGCCGTCACGATGATACGAGGTGGAAAGATTGCGCGCAATGGCATAGAGCCAGGTGGCGAATCCGCTTTCGAAACGAAAGCCGGAAAGACTGCGGTAAGCCCGCAAAAAAGTTTCCTGAGTAAGCTCTTCCGCTACCGCATTGTTATGAACCGAGGCATTGATTAACGCGGCCACGCGACGCTGATATTTGATCACCAGTACTTCAAAGGCGCGCAGTTCGCCGTCGCAAAAGCTACGGATCAGCATATCGTCCGCCTTGCTGGTATCGGATTGTTCCGGCCTTGGTGGCACCGCCGAAGGCGGAACCACAATGCTGCTGTTTGACATGGGAGCACTGCTTCGCTGTGATGCTACTTTTTTAGTTATCGGCTTGGTGTGGCGAGTGTATCAACTTAGTGGCACCTTCACAGGTAACCAATCGTTTTATCCGATCCGGTCGAAACCATGCCGCCGCCAGCGGGGTTTGCGGTAGCATGACTGCCTCCGCAGTTCGCCACGCCCCCACAACCCACCGATCGCCCGCCATGCAAACAGAAAGCTTCATTCCCGGCAAAGACGCCTCCCTCGAATCGACCATCCGTACGATGCAGGCCAAGCTGGCCGAGCGCGGTTTCCATCTGGACGAATCTTCACTGCTCAACCCGGTCGAGGCGATCTGGTCGGTCCACATGAAAGATCATGAATGCCCAATGCTGTTTTCGAACGGCAAGGGTGCAACCGAACTGGCCGCGCGAGCGAGTGCGCTGGGTGAATTTTTCGAGCGGCTCGGCACGCATTATTTCTGGACCCACTTTTATCTCGGCGCGACGCGCGCCAATCGCCCGTTCGTTCACTATCCGCAGGAACGCTGGTTTGCCCCCGCCGCCGATGGTCGCTGGCCGCTCGAGATACTCAACGCCGAATTGCAGGGCTTCTACAATCCCGACAGCGAAATCGACAGCCAGGTGCTGGTCGACCTGAACTCGGGCAACATCGCGCGCGGCATCTGCACGCTGCCATACACCCGCTTGCGTGATGGCGCGCAGACATGGATTCCGGTCAACATCATCGGCAATCTGTACGTCAGCAACGGCATGGCCGCCGGCAACACGATGATGGAGGCGCGCAGCCAGGCCTTGTCCGAAATCTTCGAGCGCCATATCAAGTACCGCATCATCAGCGAAGACATCTGCCTGCCGGAAGTACCGGAAGAAGTCATCGCCCGATATCCCGGCATTGCTGCCGGCATCAAGGGCTTGCGCGATGCCGGCTTCGGCATCCTGGTGCGCGATGCATCGCTGGGCGGGCGTTATCCGGTCATGTGCGTGACCTTGCTGCATCCCGGCGACCAGGGCTTGTTCGCCAGTTTCGGTGCGCATCCGCGCTTTGAAATCGCGCTTGAACGGGCACTGACCGAACTGCTGCAAGGCCGTGCGCTGGCGTCGCTCGAAGGCTTTCCGGAGCCGGGCTTCGACATGGATGAAATCACGGCAGTGGCCAACCTTGAAATCCACTTCGTCGATTCGAGTGGCGTGGTCAGCTGGAACTTTCTTGGCGACACGCCGGACTTTCCGTTCGCCGACTGGAACTTCAGTACCACCACCGAAGAAGACTACAACTGGCTGTGCGCCGCCGTGCATGCCGAAGACAAGGACATCTACGTCTCGGACTTCAGCGAGCAAGGCGCGTACAGCTGCCGCATCCTGGTTCCGGGCATGTCCGAAATCTATCCGGTCGATGATCTCGAATGGGAAAACAATAGCGTCGGCAACGACATCCGTCCGGCCCTGGTGCGCCTCGATGCGCTTGACGACGACGAATGCAGGGAACTGCTCGACTACCTGCAGACCTCGAACCTCAACGATGAACGGCCGCTGTGGGAAATCCTCGGCCTGGCCATTCCGGTCGGCACGGCCTGGAAAGAACTGCGCATCGGCGAACTGAAAACCTTGCTGGCGCTGGCCGTCGGCGACGACGAAGCGATCCGCGAAGGTTGCGACTGGATTCATCAGTACAAGCAGATGAACCCGGCGCGCCGGCTGGTCTATCGCTGCATCGACAGCCTGATGCAACTCGGAGAAACCGCGAACTTCCAGCGCTCACTGGTGCTGCTGTACGGTGCCGACACGGTGCGCCAGGCCGTCGCCCTGCTGGATCGCAGCGAACGGTTCTTCGGGTTGGTCACGCTGGGTGCGGACATGGAAGGCAGCGCGATGCATCAGACCTTGCTGGCTGCGTATGACAAGCTGTTTGCCAACGCGAAATAAATCATCGTAGCGTGGGCACAGCTTCATCGTGCCCACGCGGAGGCACCGCCAAACCGCAAGCATTGACCACCATCATCGGTTCGCACGCGTAGGCACCCTACGATACCTAAATTAATAAATCCCCCAAACGAAATACAAATACATATAATGTGTTTTTAAATTTCGTCGCTCTTCGATGTCATCCTCTCCCATTCCGCTGGAACAACTGCAAGCCTCCGCCGCACAAGCAGCGGTGTTGCTCAAAGCACTGTCCAACCCGACCCGCTTGCTATTACTGTGCCAGATCGGCCAAGGCGAATACTGCGTCGGCGATCTCGAAACCCTGACCGGAATCCGTCAGCCAACGCTGTCGCAGCAACTGACCATCCTGCGTGCCGAAGCGCTGGTGAGCACACGACGCGAAGGCAAGCAGATCTTTTACCGTATCGCCAGCGCCCAGGCACTGGCCGTCATGCAAGTCCTCTACGAACAATTTTGCTCACCTGAAAAAGGAGTCACCCCATGACGATCGACTGGTTGCATTTCACCCCTTGGTCTTCGCTGGCCGGCGGCGTGCTGATCGGCATCGCCGCCGCATTACTGCTGTTTTTTAATGGCCGTATTGCCGGTATCAGCGGCATCCTCGGCGGCCTGTTTCGACCGGTGCGTGGCGATGCCGGATGGCGCGTCGCCTTCGTACTCGGACTGGTCGTCGCACCGCTGGCGTGGGGACTGTTCGCTGCCTTGCCGGTAGTTCGCATCGACGCCGGCAATGTCACGCTGATCGTCGCCGGCCTGCTGGTCGGACTCGGTACCCGCTACGGCTCGGGGTGCACCAGCGGTCATGGTGTCTGCGGATTGTCGCGCCTGTCGCCGCGTTCGATGGTGGCTACCGCAGCCTTCATGCTGGCCGGTTTTGCCTGTGTCTATGTTGTTCGCCACGTGCTGGCCTGAGGAGATGATGATGAAACTGCTACTGGCATTGCTGGCCGGCCTGGTATTTGGCCTCGGCCTGATCCTGTCCGGCATGACCGACCCGGCGAAAGTGATCGGATTCCTCGACATCAGCGGCAACTGGGATCCTTCGCTCGGACTGGTGATGGGCGGCGCGGTCCTGGTCGGACTGCTCACCTTCCGCTTCAGCGCACGTCGCACCAAAGCCTTCTTCGGCGACGCGATGCAACTCCCGACAGCACGGCATATCGATCGCCGGCTGGTACTGGGCAGCATGACCTTTGGCGTCGGCTGGGGACTGGCCGGGTACTGCCCCGGTCCGGCGCTGGCGTCGCTGGCCAGCGGCGGAGTCCAGGCACTGTTGTTTGTTGCAGCGATGCTGGCCGGGATGGCCTTGTTTGCGGTGCTGGAAAAGCGTTGATTTCAAACAGAGTTGGCGTCTGATCATTTGACGCAGCTGTCAGCTTGTTGTCATTATTACCTGCCAGAATGCGTACTGAACGGTACTTTCGTGATACATACAGACTCATGACCCAACCATTGACCTACGCCCCCTCGCCTGCGCAAACCATCCACGCTCTCAAGGCCAGTTGCGCGGGCTGCAGTCTGCACCAGTTGTGCCTGCCAATGGGGCTCGACGAAGGCGATATCAACCGGCTCGACGAAATCATCGGACGTCGCCGTCGGCTCCAGCGTGATGAGATCCTGTACCGGATGGACGACCCGTTTCGCAACCTCTACGCGATCCGCTTCGGCCACTTCAAAACTTTTCAGATCAATCCCAGCGGCGATACCCACATCACCGGATTCCAGATGGCCGGTGAACTGCTGGGCATGGATGCGATCAGTACCGAGCGCCATCATTGCGATGCCGTCGCGCTCGAAGACAGCGAAGTCTGCGAAATTCCATTCGCCCGGCTCGAAGAACTGTTCGGTGAAATCCCGCGCCTGCTGCATCACTTCCACCGCATCATGAGCCAGGAAATCATGCGCGAACAAAACGTCATGCTGCTACTCGGGAACATGCGCGCCGAGCAGCGCTTCGCTGCCTTTCTGGTCAACCTGTCGTCGCGCTATGCGGCGCGCGGTTACTCGCCGACCAGCTTCCAGTTGCGCATGTCGCGCGAAGATATCGGCAACTACCTTGGCCTGACCATCGAAAGCATCAGCCGTTTGCTGTCACGCTTCAAGAAGCAAGGCTGGATGGAAGTCGACAAACGCGAAGTCCGACTGACCAATGCGGCCATGCTGCGGGCGCTGGCGGCCGGAACCGAAAACTGCACGCCAATGTAAGCTGCGCGGCCAACGCAATCGTCACAACGGCATGGTCCGGTCATTCGGCACTTTCGCCAGGTAATACGTCAGCATGCTCGACAGCGCACAGAACAACCAGCTTGAAAGAAAGCCGATCGTATAGCAGGCGATGTCGGGCAAGCCGGTGTCGCCACTGACACGCAGCCACAACTCGGCTGGATCGAACAGCGAAAAAAACAGTCCGGTCGCGGCAATCGCGACAAGAAAAGAAGGCCAGAGAATCATCATCACCAGTCGCAGCATGGGATCACCTTTCTATTCAAGCGCTGGCGCATCGGCGGCCAGCGTCATCGTTTTTTGCTCGGGCCAGCGCCACTCGCCATTGAGACGCCAGTCCCGCTGTTCGCCCTCGATCAATATTTGCCAGACGGCACGATCAAGCAGCGGCAGCGACACCCGGAAATGACCATTCGCATCGAGCGGCGCGAGCAGCTGGACATCTTTTTCGGGCAAGGTCGGATGCGCCAGATGGATGCGGATTTTTCCGCTCACCGGTGCGCCAGCCGCGACCACGTCGCCACTGAGCGTATCGCTGACCGCATCGATCTGCCCGTTGAATGACAGCCCCATCGAAGTCGCTACCCGATCGCGTCGCAAGTCCTGATTGATGGCCTTGCCCTGTCGGTAATAGTCATCGACGACCAGCGCATCCTGATGCGTCACGGCCAGCCAGATCGTGACCGACCCGGCGACAATCACCAGAAACGGACCGAGCATGAGCAGCCACGGCCAGCGGTGCTTGTACCAGGGAGCAGGTTTGTGAATGAGCGTTGAGGCATGCATGGTGTTCTCCTTTTAATGAGGGTCGTCGTGCTTGTCATGGCCGTCATGGTCCTTGCGACCGGCACCGCGCGGCACAAAAAAGACCGCCTTTTCGGTGACCTGCTGGCTGTCATGGTCGGTCGCGACAAGGGTGAATCTGATCTTGTTCGAACCCGCCTCGCCCTCGCCTGCGGCGATCCGGACCCGCACCGGCACAGCACGTGAACCGGTGCCTTCGAGGTCGAGTTCGTCCGGTGACGCCAGCGCGATGCTGTCAATGCCGGACACCGAAATCTTGAAGTGATGGCTGGCTTCGTCGGTATTCATGATCTGCAACCGGTAGACGTTTTCAATCATGCCGTCATCGACTTCCCGTCCCATGCTGCCACGGTCGCGAATCACATCCATTTTCAGCGGCGTGCGCATGAAGAGCGATACAAAGAATGCCGTGATGATCAGCCCCAGAATCGCGCTGTAGATCAGCA
>CANFED010000154.1 GCA_947445995.1 Oxalobacteraceae bacterium
ACCGGGCGTGCCGTCGGTCTTTTTCAGGATGTTGGTAATGCGCTTGTTGGCTGCGGCCAGCGATTCGGCTTCGGGCAGCGCGGCAAACGCGTGGACGGCATCCAGGCGGTCGATGATGTTGTCGAGGACATCCGGTTGCTGTGCCAGCACGGCTTCGATTTCGTTGACTGTGAAGCCGCGTTCGCGCAACAGACCGCGCAAGCGGTCGTACAAAAATGCCAGCAATTCAGGGCCGGGGGCGGTGAAGGCGGGGTTGTCCGCAAACAGCGCGATGGTGTCGCCCAGTACCGTCGAGAGCGACAGCGGCAGACGCTTTTCGATCAGCATGCGCAACACGCCCAGCGCATGACGACGCAATGCGAACGGGTCCTTGTCGCCGGTTGGCTGCAGGCCGATGCCCCAGATGCCGACCAGGGTTTCGAGCTTGTCGGCCAGCGCGACGGCGGTGCCGGTGCTGCTGGCCGGCAGCGCGTCGCCGGCGAAACGTGGCTGATAGTGTTCGGAAATCGCCTGTGCCACTGCGGCCGGTTCGCCGTCATGGTGCGCGTAGTACGTGCCCATGATGCCTTGCAGTTCAGGGAACTCGCCGACCATGTCGGTGATCAGGTCGGTCTTGGCCAGCAGCGCGGCGCGTTCGGCCAGCGCCACGTCGGCGCCGCTGGCCAGCGCGAGCTTGCCGGCCAGCGCGGTCACGCGCGCGGTGCGCTGCGCCTGCGTGCCAAGCTTGTTGTGATAGACGATGCTGGCCAGTCCGGGCAGGCGCTCGGCCAGGGTTTTTTTCTTGTCCTGCTCGAAGAAGAACTTGGCATCCGACAGGCGCGGACGGACCACGCGCTCGTTGCCGCCGATGATGTGTTGCGGATCGTCGGTCGCGATATTGGAGACGATCAGGAAGCGCGAACGCAGCTTGCCGTGGTCGTCGGTCAGTGCAAAATATTTCTGGTTGGTCTGCATCGTCAGGATCAGGCATTCTTGCGGCACGACCAGAAACTCGTCTTCAAAATGACAGGCGTAGACGACCGGCCATTCGACCAGTGCCGACACTTCGTCCAGTAATGTTTCCGGCATCAGCACCTGGTCGGCACCAGCGGCAGCGAGCAAGGCGGCGCGAATGTGTTCCTTGCGCGTGCTCGGGCTGGCGATGACTTTGCCCTGCAATTCAAGCGTGCTGGCATAGCTGTCGGCATCACTGATGCGCAGTTCGCCTTCGGACAGGAAGCGGTGGCCCAGCGTGACCCGGCCAGCCTGCAGTCCCAGTAGCGAAACCGGCACCAGTTCATCACCGAACAGCGCGATGAGCTTGTGTACCGGTCGCACGAATTGCACGGTGCTGCCATCGGGACGCTGGTAGCTCATCAGTTTCGGGATCGGCAACTTGGTAATGGCGTCGTCGAGCACGCTTTGCAGCGCGTCGCGCAAGGACGCACCCTCTGCGCTGTAGTTGTAGAAAAAACTTTCGGCCTTGCCGTCGGCGGCGCGTTCGAGATCGGCCAGCGTCGGCGTTGCACCCGGAATGGCGAGCGCCATAGCGGCCAGTTTTTTCAGCAGCGGCGCAGTCGGATTGCCGTCGGCGTCGAGTGCCACCGACACCGGCAGCACCTTGTCGCGCATCGTTTTGGTCGGCGAGAGCGAGCGCATATGCGTGATGGTGACGGCGAGTCGGCGTGGTGACGCGAAGGTAGTGGCGATCGCGCCGGCGTCGAGGAAGTCGCGTGCAGTGAGACCGGCGACAACGCCATTGGCAAAGGCATCGCCGAGTTTGGCGAGTGCCTTCGGCGGCAGTTCTTCGGTAAGCAGTTCGACCAGCAGCGTTTGGTTCATGATTGGGCAGTCATTTCAGAAGCAGGCCGCCAGCACGTGGCGACCGAAATTAGTGGGGCGAAGTTGGGCCGCATTCCGGGCCAACTTCCGGGCCGCATTCAGGCCGGCAGTTGCGTGCCAGTGACGACGTCGCACATCGGAAAACCAAGCTGCTCGCGCGAGGCCAGATACGCATGCGCCACGGCGCGTGACAGCGTGCGGATGCGGCCGATATAGGCAGCCCGCTCGGTCACTGAAATCGCACCGCGCGCGTCGAGCATGTTGAAGCTATGCGCTGCCTTGAGGATCATTTCGTAGGCCGGCAAGGTCAGCGGCACTTCCATCAGGCGCTTGGCTTCGGCTTCAAAACTGGTGAATTGCGAGAACAGGAAATCGGTATTGGCGTATTCAAAATTGTAGGTCGATTGCTCGACTTCGTTTTGATGGAAGACATCGCCATAGGTCAGCTTGCGCGTGACGCCATTGGTGGTGGTCTCGGTCCAGACCAGGTCATAGACATTTTCAACGCCTTGCAGATACATCGCCAGCCGTTCGATACCGTAGGTGATTTCGCCCAGTACCGGCTTGCAGTCGAGTCCGCCGACTTGCTGGAAGTACGTGAACTGTGTCACTTCCATGCCATTGAGCCAGACTTCCCAGCCCAGACCCCAGGCACCGAGTGTCGGGTTTTCCCAGTCATCTTCGACAAAGCGCACATCATTTTGCTTGAGGTCCAGCCCTAGTGCTTCGAGCGAACCGAGGTACAGATCAAGAATGTTTTCCGGCGCTGGCTTGAGCACGACCTGGTACTGGTAATAGTGCTGCATCCGGTTCGGATTGTCGCCATAGCGGCCATCCTTGGGACGGCGCGATGGCTGGACATAGGCGGCGCGCCACGGCTCGGGGCCAATCGCGCGCAGGAAGGTGGCGGTATGCGAGGTGCCGGCACCGACTTCCATGTCGTACGGTTGCAGCAGCGCGCAACCTTGGGCGGCCCAGTATTCTTGCAGCTTGAGGATGACTTGTTGGAATGTGAGCATCTTGTTCGTATCTTGTTTTGTATCTTGGTTCGGGTTGCAGCGGAAGAAAACGTTGTTGTGCACAATCCGGCGGGACTGGCACAAAGAGAGCGATTCTAGCATTGCCAGCGGGGCTGCGGCCCCGCAATACGTCACTTCGGCAGGCTTTGAGGCCGCAAGCACGCTGCCAGCAACATGACGCCCGCAATTGCCAGTGCCAGCCAGTTACCCAGCAAGATGTAGGGCGTCTTGCCGGTATAGCCTTGTACCGATGCCTCAAGCGTGCCGAGGCTCAATGGTGTCAGTTGACTGACGACGCGACCGCGCTGATCGATGACGGCAGTCGCGCCGGTATTGGTCGCGCGGAGCATGGGCCGGCCGGTTTCCAGCGAGCGCATTTGCGAGATCTGCAAGTGCTGTGGCAGGGCAATCGAATTGCCGAACCAGGCGATGTTCGAGACATTGAGCAGCATCGTTGTTTGGGCCGCACGACCGTTGAGTTGCGCGGCAATTTCTTCTCCGAACAAATCTTCATAGCAGATGTTCGGCAAGACCCATTGGTCTTTCACGGGCAGCGCTGCCTGTTGCAGATCGCCACGGCTGAAGTCACCCAGCGGCATTTGCATCAGGTCAATGAACCAGCGAAAGCCGAACGGAATGAATTCGCCGAACGGCACCAGATGGTGCTTGTCATAGCGGTACGGCTGGCCACCGATCCCGATCACGCTATTGGTGTAGTGCTGTGGCGAGTCGTTGACCGGTACGCCGACCAGCAACTGGCTGCCAGTCGATTGGGCAAATCCGGCAAGGCGCGGCAGGTAGTCCTCGGGCAGTTGGCCCAGCAGCAGCGGCAGCGCGGTTTCGGGGGTGACGATCAGGTCGGCGGGTGCGGCGGTGATCATGTCGTGGTACTGGATCAGTGTGTCGGGTACGCGCTCCGGATTGAACTTCATTTCCTGCGGGACGTTGGCTTGTAGCAGTCGCACCAAGATCGGCTGACCTTGCGGTGTGGTCCAGCTGACTTGCTGCAGTAACGCGCCGGTAATGAACAGCAACGCCGCCAGCCAGCCCAGCCGACGATGTTGTGGCAGCAGGGTTAGCACGCCGGCGATGACGGCGGCGATCAGGCCGATTCCGTAGACGCCGACCAGCGGCGCGTAGCCAGCCAGTGGGCCGGCATTGTGTGCGTAGCCCGACGAGAGCCACGGAAAGCCAGTGAAGATCCAGGCGCGAGTCCATTCGGCCAGCATGAACAGCGCCGGCACGATGAGCAGCAGAAAGACTGCTGGCGAGCAGCGCCAGCGCGTCCGCAGCGCCGTCGCCATGCCGGTCGCTGCCGCCATCAGGCCAGCGAGGAACAAGGCCAGTCCGGCGACGGCGATGACGGTGATGACCGCCGGCAGAGCGCCATAGTCATGCAGGCTAATGTAGAGCCAGCAGGTGCCAAAGAGCAGCCAGCCGAAACCGTACATCCAGCCCAGCAAGGCGCTGTGACGCACGCGCTCGCTGCCCAGCAGCAGCCAGCACAGCAGGCAGAGCGAAAGGATTTGTAGCGGCCACAAGCCGTAGGGGGCAAAGGCCAGGACATTGCCGGCACCGGCCACAAAGGCCAGCACCGGACCAAAACGTTGCGGCCAGCCGCCCGGTTTATTCAGTTGCATCCGTGGCGATATGGCCCAGTTTTTCGACCAGCAGCACATGTACCTGACGTGCGTCGGCACGCAGGACTTCAAAGCGCAAGCCATCGATATCAAACTCGTCGCCCTTGTGCGGTACACGGGCCAGATGGTTGGCGACCAGTCCGCCGATGGTGTCGACGTCTTCGTCCGAAAAATGTACGCCGAGTTCGGTATTGAACTGGCCGATCTCCGTCAGTGCCTTGACACGCCACTTGGAGCCGAACTGGCCATCCTTGATGGCGAGCACATTGTCGTCTACTTCATCGAAATCGTATTCGTCCTCGATGTCGCCGACGATCTGTTCGAGCACGTCTTCGATCGTGATCAGGCCGGCCACACCACCGTATTCATCGACCACCACCGCCATGTGATTGCGGTTGGCGCGGAAGTCGCGCAGCAACACATTGAGGCGTTTTGATTCGGGGATGAAGATGGCCGGGCGCAGCATGTGGCGCACATCGAAGGATTCTTCGGCGTAGTAGCGCAGCAGATCCTTGGCCAGCAGGATGCCGACCACCTTGTCGCGTTCGCCTTCGACGGCAGGAAAGCGCGAGTGGGCTGTTTCGAGCACCATCGGCAGCCATTCCTCGATCGGCTTGGCGATGTCGACCATGTCCATTTGCGAGCGCGGAATCATGATGTCACGGGCGGACAGATCCGATACCTGGAACACGCCTTCGATCATCGACAGTGCGTCGGCGTCGATCAGGCTGCGTTCATGCGCATCCTGGAGTATTTCAAGGAGCTCTGCGCGGTTTTCCGGTTCGGGCGAAATGAGGGCGGTGAGTCGTTCGAACAGCGAACGATGGGGTTTGGCGTCGATGGGTTTCGCGCCAGTAGAGTGATCTTGCATTGGGCTGGGAGCCGTGGGTTCGGTGTAGTTCTGGACTGCTCAGGATACACCATAAGCGTCGCGTGGCTGATGATTCTGCGCTGGCCACTGCACGTTCAGGCGACCCGCGCCGTGTCGGGCCTAGCTGCCGACCCGCTGATAAAGCCGATAACGTTCGTCGCGGTCCGACGGACGGCGGCCTTTCCACAGCAACTTCCAGCTTACGCCATCGCCGAACGGTTCGATCATGGCGTCTTCGGCAAGCGGCCGGTTATTGTCTTGAAGCAGCAGAAAATCGCATTTGGCTCCATTGAAGGGTGCAAAGTTGACGTGTCCGAAGTACGCGAAGGTGGCGCGCTGGGTCGGGCCGACATTGGTGTCGACGCAGGCGTCCGGACGCGGCATCGTCGATGCGATCTGCTGCGCCACGCCCTTGTAACTCTTGCCGTAATCCAGCCAGGGCAACCACAACGTCATCAGCAGCAGCCAGCACAGGATTACTCCGGCAGTCGACAGGACCACGGCGCGCCACAGTACCGATGGCCGGCGCGAAATGCGCCAGTGCACGACAACGATCCAGCCGATGGTGGCCAGCACGGCGACAACAAAGGCCAGCAAATTGAATTCCGGTTTGAAGCCGGGAGCCAGCTTGAAGGCATTGCGCGCCAGTTGTGCGGGCCAGCCGGTTTGCTTGGCGATCCAGCCAATCCAGATGAATGCTGCCGATGTCGACAGCGTCATCACCGCGAACCAGTCGACCGCATTGATGGCACCGCGCTTCATGGTCGGCAAGCCGAGGGCGGCAAGGATAGCCAGCGGCGGTAGCAGCGGCAGCAAGTTGCCTTCGATGTGATGCGGATTGAGCAGCGCCAGCACCGTGACGACCAGAAAGGTTGTCAGCGGCAGCGTGATATGCAATGCACCGCGCTGTTTGCGCCAGGCATAGACGGCCCAGCCGGCAAAGGGCCATGCCGGCCAGGCAAACCAGATGCTATAGCGGAAAAAGTATTTCAGACCGGCGACGGAGGGCAGCGCCAGCTGGCTCAGGTTCCAGGACATCCAGGCCGACGCGGGCGAACCATCGTAAGGTTGCAGCAGAGTGGTCAGCACCGACCAGCTTGCCGAGACAACCAGCGCCAGCGGCAACGTCAGCATCAGCAGCCAGCGCAATACGGCTGGCTGGCGCCAGCTGGCCAGCAGCGTGAAGCCGATAAACAGACCCGCCGGCAGCACCCATCCGCGCGTCAGTGCCAGCAAACCCAGCACCAGTCCGGCCACCAGCGCGGTGCGCAACGACGGGCGATTGAACAAGCGTACGAAGGCGTACAGTGTGGTGCCGGTGAGGGCGACGTAGAGTGCTTCGGCGCTGGTCTCATGGCTGTGCAGCAGCAGGCCCAGACAGCCAAGATAAATCAGCAGCGCGCCATCGGCCAGAGTGCGGCCGTAGTCGCGTGGTTCGGGCTGGCCACCGAAGGCCAGTTGCAATGGCTGGGTCTCGGGCCGACGCCCGAGCAGGTACGTGGTTTGCCAGACCGATACCGAACCGAGCAGGAAGAAGCCGACGGTGGCGAAGCGGGCGGCCAGTGCATCGCCGACCAGCCAGCCGAACAACTTGATGCAGATCGCGCCCAGCCAGAATGCCAGCGGTCCCTTTTCGGGCATGGCTAGCCCGACGATATTGGGCCACAGCCAGTCAGCGATGCTGCCATGCGCCATCGTCCACATGATGCCGAAGCCGGTTGCGTCGTCGGTCTTCCACGGATCACGTCCGATCAGGCCTGGCAGGATGTAGAGGATACACAAGGCAAACAGCGCCATGCGCGGAAGCGCGTGGGTGGCGGAGGCGGGGAGGCGGACTGGCTTCATCAGGTGTGGCAATGGGCATGGAGCCGAAGTGCTGGTCGGCGTTATTGTGCAACAAAAGAGGACTTCATATCTGGCATTAAACAAAAAAGGCAGCCGAAGCTGCCTTTTTGTCGAGCCAGGGGAGATTAGTCCTGGGCGATCTGGGTGCGGGAACCAACAACACCAAACTTCTTGCGGAACTTGTCAACGCGGCCAGCCGTGTCGACGATCTTGTGCTTGCCGGTGTAGAAAGGATGCGATTCCGACGAGACTTCGATCTTTACCAATGGGTATTGCTTGCCTTCGAACTCAGCCATTTCACGGGTCTGAACGGTCGAACGGGTGATGAATTTGAAATCGCATGACAGATCGTGGATCAGTACTTCGCGATAATTTGGGTGAATGCCGTCTTTCATTTGTAGCCTCGGTAGTTAAATGTTGGTAGCCAATCGCCACTTCGTCGGTCGTTCTGCTTCTTGACCCGATTGATGATCACTTGCCGTTAAATGGATCGCGGAGTGTACAGGATAAATGCCTGCCGGTATATCGTGGCGCTGCAAATTGCAGGCGTCCACGACAACTTTCCTCAATTCTCGCGTCAGGAATTCCCGCGTCGCATCATGTCAAAGAATTCGGCGTTGTTCTTGGTCGCCTTCATCTTGTCGAGGATGAATTCCATCGCTTCGATTTCATCCATGCTGTAGAGCAGCTTGCGCAGAACCCAGATTTTTTGCAGCTGGTCTGGCTTGATCAGCAATTCTTCGCGGCGGGTGCCGGACTTGTTGAGGTTAATCGCAGGATAGACGCGCTTCTCGGCCAGACGGCGCTCGAGGTGGACCTCCATGTTGCCGGTACCCTTGAATTCTTCAAAGATCACGTCATCCATGCGGCTACCGGTTTCGATCAGGGCGGTCGCGATGATGGTCAGCGAACCGCCTTCTTCGATATTGCGGGCGGCACCAAAGAAACGCTTCGGACGCTGCAACGCATTGGCATCGACACCACCGGTGAGGACTTTTCCGGAGGCAGGGATCACGGTGTTGTAGGCGCGTGCCAGGCGGGTGATCGAGTCCAGCAGGATCACCACGTCTTTTTTCATTTCGACCAGGCGCTTGGCTTTTTCGAGCACCATTTCGGCGACCTGCACGTGGCGGGTGGCTGGCTCGTCAAAGGTCGAGGCGACGACTTCGCCGCGCACCGAACGCTGCATCTCGGTGACTTCTTCCGGCCGTTCGTCGATCAGCAACACGATCAGCGTGCAGTCAGGATGGTTCGCGGTGATCGCGTGCGCCATGTGCTGCAGGATGACTGATTTGCCGGACTTCGGCGACGCTACCAGCAAGCCGCGCTGGCCTTTGCCGATCGGGGCGATCAGGTCGATGATGCGGCCGGTGATGTTTTCCTGGCCATTCATTTCGCGCTCAAGCCGCAGCGGCTCGTTCGGATGCAGCGGCGTGAGGTTTTCAAACAGGATGCGGTGTTTCGAGGCTTCCGGCGATTCGCCGTTGACCTTGTCGACTTTCACCAGTGCGAAGTAGCGTTCGCCATCCTTCGGGGTGCGCACTTCGCCTTCGATCGAATCGCCGGTATGCAGATTGAAGCGGCGGATTTGCGAAGGCGAGATATAAATGTCGTCGGTTGATGCCATGTAGCTGGCATCTGGCGAGCGCAGGAAGCCGAAGCCGTCAGGCAGCACTTCCAGGGCACCATCGCCGAAAATTTGTTCGCCGGTTTTTGCGCGCTTCTTGAGAATCGCGAACATCAATTCCTGTTTGCGCAAGCGGGCGGCGTTGTCGATATCGAGGCCGATGGCCATTTCGAGCAGGGCGGAGACGTGAAGCGCCTTGAGTTCAGATAAGTGCATGGTCATTAGTAAAGTTGAGTGTCCCGTGACGGGAATAGTGAGGTGGGGGAGTGGACTACGTGGCGAAAAATTAGTGGGGTGTGCGACGACGCAGGCGCATCGTCGCTCTCTGACTTAAATGTTGCTGTCGATGAATGAGGTCAGCTGGCCCTTCGCCATTGCGCCAACTTTTTGTGCCGCCGGGACACCATTCTTGAACAGGATCAGCGTCGGGATGCCGCGAATGCCGAACTTGGCCGGTACGGCCTGATTGCTGTCGACATCCATTTTTGCGATCAGCAGTTTGCCGTCGTATTCCTTGGCAATTTCTTCCAGGA
>CANFED010000155.1 GCA_947445995.1 Oxalobacteraceae bacterium
AATTTACCGGTTGCCTACTGACAGAACAACGCTCCATCATGCTGAAAAAAATCGACGCCCGTGTTTTGCTTTGTGTATTCGCTGCAGCCCTGGTGGCCGGATTGTGGACAGTGACGCTGCTGCAGTTACGCACGACCAGGCAAGTCATCGTCGAAAATACCCATCGTGACGTGCGTAGTCTGGCCCGGCTGTTCAACGAACATGCCAACCGTACCGTCGAGTCCGCTGATCAGGCGGTCACCTATCTGCGCTTTCGTTACAACACGCTGGGGTTGACTCTCGACATTGCTCAGGACCTCAAGGTCGGCCTCAACCCGGACAAGATCTACAACCTGTTTTCGATCGTCGATGAACGCGGCGACGTCGTACTGTCGAGCCAGCCTTTCAAACCGATGAACCTGTCCGATCGCGAGCATGTGAAAGTCCATGCTGGTGCCGACACCGGCGAGCTGTTCATCAGTCGCCCGATACTCGGTCGCGTCTCGAAAAAATGGTCGCTCCAGATGACCCGCCGCATCAGCTATCCGGATGGCCGTTTCAAGGGCGTGGTGGTGGTGTCAATGGACCCGCAATACTTTACGCAGCTGTACAACGACATCGATGTCGGCAAATATGGCGTGATTACGCTGGTCGGCGCAGACGGCGTGGTCCGGGTGCGCCGGGTTGGTGGCCAGATTTCGATGGGCATGGATGTCTCGGACAGCCAGACCTTCAAGGCGATGCAAGCGAGCTCCCACGGGGTCATCACGGCAGCCAGCGGAATCGATGGTCGTGAGCGCATCCTGGCGTTCGAAAAGCTGCAGCACTATCCGCTGATGGTGGCTGTTGGTGTGGACATCGAGGAACGACTGGCACCGTATTACGTCGACCGCAACCAGTCGCTGCTGATCGCCGGACTGATCAGCGTGGTGATCCTGCTATTTACGGCCAGCATCATCATTCTGGTCGGCCGTCTGATGATCAGCCGGGAACGGGCGATTGCGGCCAGCCAGGCCAAATCGCGCTTCCTGTCCAACATGTCGCATGAGTTGCGCACGCCGCTCAATGGCATCCTCGGTTTTTCCCAACTGATCGTCGAAGAACTTGGTGACCAGTCGACTCATGGCGGCTTTGCGCAGGCAATTCATGACTGCGGCATCCGGCTACTGACGCTGGTCGAAGCGACGCTGGAACTGACTGCGCTTGAGTCCGGCACGGTCGTGCTGGTGCAGCAACCGGAAAACCTGGCCTTGCTGTTACAAGATGCGATCGCGCGCCACCAACCCGTGGCCGCTGCCAAACAGGTTGCGCTCGACATCCGCATCGATCCGGCGACGCCGGCAACGCTGGTCTGTGACAAGCGCTGCTTATTGCGTGTGCTCGACAATCTGCTCGACAATGCGGTCCGGCATACCGATGCCGGTGCCATCCATATCAGCGCCCGCCCGGTGCCGGCCGGACTGGAACTGATTGTCAGCGACAGCGGTTGCGGCGTACCGGCGCATTTGCGGGAACAGATTTTTGAACGTTTTTCGCAAGCGGACGACTCGACCACCCGCCAGAATGACGGTGCCGGCCTGGGCCTGCCGATTGCCCGGCACCTGGTCGAACTGATGGGAGGCACCCTCACCCTGGAGCCTGATTCGGGGCAAGGCACGAGATTTTCAGTTACTATTAAGCAATAAAATCACGCGTTAATCATTTGCTACAAAAGGTATGTCGATGCAAAACCACCGCTATTGCGCCATTAATCCGCACTTTTTACTGGAGAGCGCAGGCGACGATCTGGAGCTGTTCCGGGAACTGTCATCGATGTTCATCCGGCTGGCTGGGCCAGTCCACGCGCGACTTGAACTGGCAATTCAAGATGGCAACGACAAAGCGACCCATTTCGAAAGCCATTCACTCAAAGGCAGCACTGCGCTGGTCGGTGCTGCAAAGCTTAGCGCACTGCTTGGCGAAATCGAACACCATGCCCGCTGCAATCGCAACGATCTGGTGCTGCCCTGTCTGCCGGAACTCAGACGCCTGTTCGATCTCGCCATAGAGGAAGTCCATTTCAGCATCCTGCATTTCGACGGACAGCCAGGCAACGACGTCGAGAAGGTCGTTCTTTGATGGCTTCCCCTTCGATGCCACGCCTGGGTTCAGGTGCGAGGAATGCGACCGCCATCATCGGCACCCTGATGATCGCCCTGCTGATCGCCGCGACCGTTGCGTCAGGCTGGATACTGCGTGACCGCGCCATTGAAGACTGGCGCCGGGACCTCGGCAACCTGTCACTGGTGCTGGCCGAAAATACCGCGCAGACGATGGCCTCGGCGTACACGGTGCTCGACGGTATCGGCGAAATGGTCGAGAACGCCGACGCAACCGATCAGGCCGGACTGATCAAGACCTTCCACAACATGGCAACCCACCAGATCATGCGCGACCGCATCAGCGGTTTGCAGCAAATCGACGTGGTCAGCATCGTCGATGCAAACGGAGACGTGATCAACTTCACGCGAGCCTTTCCCGGCGCGGCAATCAATCTGTCCGAGCGGGATTACTTTGTGCACCACCGCGACAACGCTGATCCGGCCGTCTACCTCAGTACGCCAGTCAAGAACAAGGGCAATGGCAAATGGACGTTTTACATCAGCCGACGCATCAATAGCAGCGATGGCCATTTCCTGGGCATGGTGCTGGTGGGGATTTCCTCCGATTTCTTTGGTGATTTTTTCAAAAATGTGAGCCTGGGCGAGCAAGCCACCGTATCGCTGATGCGGCAGGACTACACATTGCTGGCGCGCTGGCCGCATGCCGACAAGTTGATGAGCACGAAAAGCCTGCTCGGTGCGACCCATGCGGTGCTATCGACCGGAAAAACGCACGACGTCATCCTGACCACCGTGCCGCGTCCGTTCGACGATTTGCGGGAGACTCCGCGCATGGCCGCCGTGCGCGTAGTACGCGGCTATCCGATGGCCGTGACCATCACGATCACCGAAGACTTGTACCTGAACAGCTGGCGCAGCACGGTGCGATTGCTGGGCAGCATCGGGCTGGCCAGTCTGCTGGCACTGAGTGTGGCATTCGTCCTGATGGCGCGTCTGCTGAAACGACGCGAACAGGATGCCGAGCAGTCACTCGCGCTGAAAAGCGAAGCCGATGAGGCCAATGCTGCCAAATCCAGCTTTCTGGCAATGATGAGCCACGAGATCCGCACACCCATGAACGGCATTCTCGGCATGTCGGAACTCCTGCTCGATACCCGGCTGGATACCAGCCAGCGCTCGTATGCCAACAACGTCCACAACGGCGCACACCATCTAATGCGAATCATCAACGAGATACTCGATTTTTCGAAGGTCGAGGCCGGCCACATGGAAATCGACCAGGTTACGTTTGATCCGGTCCTGCTGATCAACGAAGTCATCAACCTGCACCGCGCCGGAGCGAGCGCAAAGCAATTACAGATCAAGGCGGAGATCGGCGCAACTGGCCAGTTGCTCGCTTTCGCGGACGCCAGCAGGATTCGCCAGGTGCTCAGTAACCTGATCAACAACGCGATCAAGTTCACGCCGAGCGGGTCCGTCACGGTCAGCTTCCAGGCGGTGCCTGATCCGGTTGATCCGATGTTGATGCGGCTCGATTTCAGTATCGCCGATAGCGGCATCGGCATCAGTGCACAGACCCAGCAGCGCCTGTTCGAACCGTTCGTACAGGCCGACAATACGATAGGTCGCAAGTATGGCGGCACAGGTCTGGGCCTGGCCATCTGCAAGCGCCTGGTTGAGCTGATGCACGGCGAAATCCAATGCCACAGCGAGATCGGCTCAGGCACCCACTTTTCATTCCATGTTCCGGCCCGTGTTGCCGAGCAGCCAGTGGTGGTGGCACCGGTGATCGCCGACGTGATCGCGCCCCCGGCACTGGCACCACCGCAAGACACTGCCGTTCAAGCCTTGCGGGTACTGGTGGTCGAAGATACCGAAATGAACCGGCAACTGGTGCGCATCCTGCTCGGAAAGCGCGGCTGCATTGTCGAGGAAGCCGTCAATGGCGAGCACGCGGTCGAGGTGATGGCGTTGAAGAAGTACGACCTGGTCCTGATGGATTGCATGATGCCGGTGATGGATGGTTATGAAGCGACGCGCATCGTGCGTGCACGCGAAGCCAAATCCGGCGCTCCACGCATGCCCATCATTGCCCTGACCGCCAGCGCCATCAAGGGAGACCGGGAACGCTGCCTGGAAGCCGGCATGGACGACTACCTCGCCAAACCTTTTTCAGCAGCGCAGCTCATTGCCGTGATCGAAAAATGGAGTACGGCGCGTTGAAGCGCAGCCCCCAATTCATGCGTAACCGTAGGGTGGGCACCGCCATTTGTGTCCACGCGAGCCCACCGCAATGCGTGCCAAATTAGCGTGTAGGACCCGGCAATCGCCTCAACTATAACGACGTGAAATCAACTCCGCCACACAAACGGGCTTGTCGCTACCGCTGCGCTCGACGCTGATCTGCCACGTCACTTGCGCGCCGTCCGGAATATCATCAACGGCCAGCACGCTGATGCGTCCGCGCAGCCAGCTGCCGACCGGGACCGGCGCAGGAAAGCGCACCTTGTTGAGACCATAGTTCACCGCCATCTTGACGTCGCTCATCGTGACGGCACTCTCCATCATTGTCGGCAACAGCGACAAGGTCAGAAAGCCGTGTGCGATGGTGCCGCCAAACGGTGATTCGGTATGACTGCGCTCGACATCGATGTGTATCCATTGCCGATCGCCGGTGACATCGGCAAACTGCTGCACCTTTTCCTGCGGGATGCCGATCCAGTCCGAAACGGCAATTTCCTGGCCGACCAGGGTCTTCAGTTCTGCGAGTGTGGCGATGATGCGCATAGCATTTCTTTCAAAAAAAATCAGGCAGGTCGACGCATGAACAAACCGCGTCCCTTGATGGTGGCGGCCAGTTCGCCATGCTGGTTGTGCGCTTCCCAGAGCGAATTGACGACACCGCGATCGGGTTTGCTTTTCGACGGCACAACGTCGAGGACGGTGCTGATAACGCGTAACACGTCGCCGGGACGCACTGGCTTAAGCCAGCGCACTTCGTCGATGCCAGGCGAACCCATGCTGCTTGAGTCGCGCAGATAACCGTCGACCACCAGCCGCATCATCATGCTGCAGGTGTGCCAACCGCTGGCGATGACGCCACCGAAGATGGATTTCTCGGCGGCGTCGGGATTGATGTGGAAAGGTTGCGGGTCGTAGCGGGTGGCGAAGTCATGGACTTCAGCGGCGTCGACGGTAATGCTGCCGACTTCAAAACAATGACCGGCGGTGAAATCTTCAAAGCACCAGGTGGGTTGGCTCATGGGGTGGTCCTTTCCTTGGATAGGTGACGGGTCGGCGCGTTCTTGATGGTTGCGGTGCAATAACCGAAGGGCATTGCACCATGTACCACGCAACTACCTCACGCCACCTGCTGAAATCCCGGCTGGGCGACGAACCGTGCCAGGTGATGATCGGTATCGCCGAGCGTCAGCTCGATGATGGTCAGGCGCTTGAAGTGATGCGCCGCTGGCAGTTCGTTGGTGACACCCATGCCACCGTGAAGCTGGACCGCTTGCTGGCCAACGTATTTCATGGCCTGGCCGATGCGTGCCTTGGCTGCCGAGACAGTACGGCGACGCTCGACCGGGTCCGTCGAGGTCACCTTGACCGCTGCCAGCGTCGCCATCGAGCGCGCCTGTTCAAGATGCATGAACATGTCGGCCATGCGATGCTGCAAGGCCTGGAATTTACCGATGGGTACACCAAACTGCTGACGGGTCTTTAAATATTCCAGCGTAGCCTGATTCAGCGATTCCATCACGCCGACCGCTTCCGCACACAGCAATGTGATGCCGTAATCGGTCGCCGCATCAAGAATGTTCCAGCCCTCGCCGGGCGCACCGAGCAGCGCGCTGGCAGGCAGCACCACATCCGTGAACGTGATGTCGGCGGCGCGCTGGCAATCGATGGTGCGATAGTCGCGCAGCGCGACACCCGGCGTCGTGGCCGACAGCACGAACAATGAAATCCCTGCCGTGTCGCGCCGTGACCCGCTGCTGCGCGCCGAGACGATCAGCATGCCCGCCTGCGCGCCGTGGATCACCACCGTCTTGGTACCGTTGAGAACAAAGCCGTCGCCTTGTGCGGTGGCCGTTGTCGCGATGTCGAACAGGTCGTAGCGGGACTGCTTCTCGCCGAGCGCGCACGCCAGTTTTAGCGCGCCGCTGGCAACCTGTTCAAGCAGCTTGTCGTGCGCGCCGGCCAGTGCCAGAAATTGCGCCCCCAGCATCGTCGACCAGTACGGTTCGATTACCAGCCCGCGACCGATTTCATGCATGACCACTTGCATGTCGATGGCCGAACCGTTGAAACCGCCCTGCTCTTCGGCGACCGGCAACGCGGTCACGCCCAGTTCGGTCAGCGTGGTCCAGGCGATATCGGAAGTGCCGCTGTCGGACAGCACGATCTTCTTGCGCTGGTCGAACGTGTAGTCCTTGTCGACCCAGCGGCGCAGGGCATCGGAGAATTGCTGCTGTTCTTGCGTAAAGGTAAAGTCCATGTCGTCCTCACAGTCCCAGAATCATCTGGGTGATGATATTTTTCTGAATTTCGTTCGAGCCGCCGTAAATCGACGTCTTGCGATAATTGAAGTAATACGATGCCAGTGGCGCGGCGTCATCATCCCCTGCCAGGCTGTGCTCGCTGCTACCTTCCAGGAAGTCGGTATCGAACGGCAAGCCGTACGGCCCGATTGCTTCGAGCATCAGCTCGGTCAGTGCCTGCTGGACTTCGGTGCCCTTGATCTTCAGCATCGATGCTTCCGGTCCCGGTCCGCGCTTGGCATTGTCGAGCGAGATGACGCGCAGGACCGTGACTTCCAGCGCCATCAGTTCGATTTCCAGCGAGGCCACCTTGGCAGCAAACATGGCGTCATCGAGCAGCGGCGCGCCATTTTTCTGCTGGTCCAGTGCGACGCGCTTGAGGAAGGCCAATTCGCGCTTGGCACGGCCGACCGCAGCAATATTGGTGCGCTCGTGACCCAGCAGATACTTGGCGTAAGTCCAGCCCTTGTTCTCTTCGCCGATCAGGTTTTGTACCGGCACCGAGACGTTGTCGAAGAACACTTCGTTGACTTCATGGTCTTCGTCGAGCGTGATGATAGGCCGCACCGTGATACCGGGCGACTTCATGTCGATCAACAGAAACGAAATCCCTTCCTGCTTGCGTCCGCTGCTGTCGGTTCGTACCAGACAAAAAATCATGTCGGCGTGCTGGCCCAGCGTGGTCCAGGTTTTCTGGCCGTTGACGATGTAGTTGTCGCCCTGCCGCTCGGCGCGGGTTTTCAGCGAGGCCAGGTCGGAGCCGGAACCGGGCTCCGAATAACCCTGGCACCACCAGTCTTCGCAACTGAGGATGCGCGGCAGGTAGTGGGCTTTTTGCGCTGCATTACCAAAGGCCATGATGACGGGTGCCACCATGTTCACGCCAAACGGCAGAATCGGTGGAGTGCCGGCCTGGGCGCACTCTTCTTCCCAGATGTGGCGCTGGACCGGACTCCAGCCGGTGCCGCCGAACTCGACCGGCCAACCGGTGCCGACCCAGCCCTGCTGCGCGACGATTTTGTGCCAGCGCACCAGCTCTTCTTTTGACAGGCGCTTGTGATTGAGTACCTTGTGTTGCAAATCGGCCGGCAGATGCTGCTCCAGATAACTGCGGACCGTCAGGCGAAAAGCTTCGTCGTCGGTGGTGTAATTCAAGTCCATGCTGTCTCCTCCTGTTATTTCGGGCGTGCATCATGATGCACGGTTTCGGGAGAGAATAGCACGACCGTTCAATAAAATTTCATTCAATAGAATCACCAGTGCAAGACCTGGTCGGTTCCGCCGTCGCCTGTCAATGATTCTGGAGTCGACCCTGACAGCGCTCGGGCGCTTTGACAGTATTTAACAAAACCTTACCTACAGTTAATGAAAGTTATCAAAAGAGTAATTGAAACTCGGAGTGCTATTGACATACCTTATCTTTTCCGCAAGTTATCTTGCCCTCTCCGAAGTTGCCTTGAAAGGCCTGCCATGATCCGGTCAAAACACCTTTACCTGACGCTTGCTACTACTGCTGCGGCGTTGTTGACCGGATTACCGGCTGCGCACGCGGCGGCCACCATCGATGCCGCCAGCGGCAATGGTGCCGGCCTGGTACTTTCCGCAACCTTGCTTGGTACGACCGTAGCGACAGCCTCGCTGCCGGGTAGTGTCAATATTCTGGGCAATACGGCATCCATTGCCGCCGGGACTGCGGCTGTTGGCAGCACCGTCAACGGCACGCCTTACAACGTCAGCGGCAGCGTCGCCAACCTGAATCTGACCGGAACGACCACACTGGCAGCACCGGCGCGTCTGCGGCCGCTACCACCGCGTCCATTTGTATCGACAGCGATCAGCGCAACAACGGCCTTGTCGGCAAGCGTACTCGATGCCGATACCAGCTTCAGTAACGGCACCCTGGTAAAAAGTTATGGCGGCGTCTCCGACCTGAAGCTTGGCGTGGGAGTGACATCGACGACGACAACCACGATACCTGGAACGCCGCCGATCACGTTCCCCGGCGGGCCATTTTTACCTCCCTTCACGATGCCGGGGATGCCGGAAACGACCTCCGTCGTGAAAACTCCCTTGTTTTCACTGGGCTTGACTGCCGACGCCCTGCAAAGCACCTCGCAGATCAGCATGATTAACGGTTTGCTGTACGGCACGAACACGCTGAACAGCTTCGCCAATGTTTCCCTTAACCTGTCATCGCTGGTATCGCTAACTTCATTGAGTCTGCTTGGTTCGTCACTGAGCCATTCGATCAATCTGTCGGCGATAGCGGGTGCAACCCCGACGGCAAATACCATGCTGGGTGGCGATACAGGTTCCCTACTGGCCAGACTTGGCATCATGCTGACCCTCAACGAACAGTTCAATACCTGCACATCGTTGTTGACGTCCTGCTCTGTCGAAACCAACGCACTGCATCTGATTATCGATCCGGCCATTGCCGGACTGGCAGCCGTGGACCTCAAACTGGGTCACTCGTATGCCGCAGCGACCACATCAGCCATCAGCGCCGTGCCGGAACCGGAAACCTACGCAATGATGGGCCTGGGTCTGGTTGCAGTCATGCTGGGTGCGCGCCGACAACGCAGCCGCGCATCCGTAGCAAGCAGGCTGCAATAATTGCAGGGCATTGCACCAGCCGAAGTCACCAAAGCCACGACGCCAATGTAGTAGGGTAGGCACGGCAGTATCGTGCCCACGCGAA
>CANFED010000156.1 GCA_947445995.1 Oxalobacteraceae bacterium
GCGACGTGGACTTCATGCTGCGCAATCGCATTGACCAGATACTTCATGCGCAGGCGTGCGTCGGCCGAGTAGACACTATCCGGAAAACGTTCGACCAGTTGCTTGAACGACTCAAACGCTTCGCGCGTGGCTTTCGGATCGCGCTCGGTGGCATCCTGACGCGAAATGAAATCGAACAGGCCAAGCTTGTCATTGAAATTGATCAGTCCGCGCAGGTAGTACATGTAGTCGACGTTCGGGTGATTCGGATGCAGCCGGATGAAGCGTTCAACGGCCGCCAGCGCTTGCGCCTGGTCGCTCTGGCGATAGTACGCGTAGGCCACTTCCATCTGTGCCTGCTGGGCATAGGTGCCGAACGGGTAGCGTGATTCGAGTCGTTCGTAATGCTTGATTCCGGTTTCGTAATTGCCGCTTGCTATTTCGTCGCGTGCCTCCGCGTATAATTTGTTCGCAGACCAATTTTTGGTTTCGTCGATTTTCTCTGGCAACAGGCCACACGCCGAGATCGTGAACACCAGCGCCAATGCGGCGCATTTCAATAATTTGTTTTGCATAGTCTTTGCAAGAATGGCTTCGTGAATTATTTCGTGAATTGATGCGTGAATTTATACGTGAATTTAAACTTCAATTGATGCATGAGCCACTACGTAAATTTATTTGTAAATTTTTAGTACTAATCAATGGGCTGATTATAGCCGATGGGACTTGCCGTGAGATTAACGCCACCGTTGGATGATGCGGAAAACCTGCCCGACCTCGAGATTGACGAGCAGGAAGAATATACCGGCGGCTTGCCTGACATGCCGCCAATCGAACTGGACCTGACCCCAGGCGACTGCGGCGACCGGTTGGACAAAGTTGTCGCCCGTCTGGTTCCGCAGTTTTCGCGCAGCCGCATGCAGCAATGGATTGACGATGGTTTCGTCACCGTTGATGGCAAGGTCGGAAAAACGCGAATGACTGTGTATGGTGACGAACATATCGTCGTCTTGCCGCAAGCGGCACCCGAAGATACCGCCTTCACGCCCGAAGAGATGGCTCTCAATATCGTCTACGAAGACGAAGCAATCATCGTCGTCAACAAACCGGCCGGACTGGTCGTGCATCCGGGTTCCGGCAACTGGTCAGGCACCTTGCTCAATGGCTTGCTGCATTACTGGCCGGCGCTGATCGGCGTGCCGCGTGCCGGCATCGTCCATCGCCTCGACAAGGACACTAGTGGCCTGATGGTGGTGGCCAAGACGCTCGAAGTTCATACGGACCTGGTGCGTCAACTGGCAGCGCGCACCGTCAAGCGCGAGTACTTTGCGCTGGTCTGGGGTACGCCGAACCTGAGCGGAACGATCGACGCGTCGATGGGTCGGCACCCGCGCGACCGGATCCGGATGGCTGTGATCGAGAGCATGTCGGCCAAGCCGGCGATCACGCATTTCGAACGGATCGAATCGGGTCTGCTCGATCGCCGTCCGGTCAGCCTGATGCGCTGCCGCCTCGAAACCGGCCGCACCCATCAGATTCGCGTGCACATGCAATCGATCGGCTTCGCGCTGGTCGGTGACACGCTCTATGGCAAGCAGCATTTGGCACCGGCATTTCATCGCCAGGCCTTGCAGGCGCGTCGTCTTGGTCTGGTGCATCCGGTCACCGGCGAAGACGTCGAATGGCGCGTGCCATTGGCAGATGATTTTGCAGAACTGATTGCTCAGGCCGGGATTCCCGAACCGGACATGATGGATGACTCTTATCAGGAGCCGGTCGAGGAATGAGGCAGTGACGATCCTGATTCCCGACTGGCCGCAGATGCCTCGTCATGTGCGGGCCATCAGTACGACACGCGTCGGCGGGATCAGCTTGCCACCCTTCGATGATGGCCAATTGGGTGGTGGCTTCAACCTGGGCTTGCATGTCGGCGATGATCCGTCGGCGGTCCGGCATCACCGCGCGCTCTTGCGCGAGCTGTTGCCAGCCGAACCGGCCTGGCTCACGCAGGTCCACGGCAGCGTCGTGCTCGATGCCGGCGAGGTCGAGGGCGCACCACAAGCCGACGCCAGCATCAGTGATCAGAGCGGTGTGGTCTGCGCGATTCTGACGGCCGATTGTTTGCCGGTGCTGTTATGCGATGCGTCCGGTTCCGTGGTTGGCGCAGCGCATGCGGGCTGGCGCGGACTGGCTGGTGGCGTGCTGCAAAACAGCGTGGCGGCGATGCGCAAAAAAGGGGCCGCCGAACTGCTCGCCTGGCTTGGTCCGGCAATCGGTCCGCAACAATTTGAAGTGGGTAGCGAGGTGGTCGATGCCTTTGTTTCAGGCAATCCGTTGGCTGCCCCGGCGTTCACGGCGCGGCCAGACTACAAGGGGAAATACCTGGCGGATCTGTACCAGCTGGCACGACTGATCCTGGCCGGGCAGGGCGTCACGCAGGTGGCAGGTGGAACCCATTGCACGGTCACCGAACAGGACAAGTTCTATTCGTTCAGGCGCAATGGGCAGACCGGAAGAATGGCGTCGCTGATCTGGCTGGACGGATCCTGTGGGGTCACGGCTCGGGAGCATTGACCTTCCCGGTCTGGCTCTCGGCTTCAGCGTCGCCAAGTCGCTTGGCTTTTTCTGCTGCTTGCCGCTTTCTCTTGCGTAATGGCGATCCCATCACGTATAAAATGACCGACAACGGAAAGGCGCAATAAAAGAAAAAAGTCATCACACCGGCAATAAATGAAATTTCCGTCATCGCCATGAGCAAAACGACGTAGACCCAGGCGATGGCTACCAGATACAAATACATGTTGATTCCGTTCGACTCCGATAAACCGCAACGATACCTGAAACGAAGAGCCTCGCATGACTCGACCTGATCCACTCGCCGCAATGCCCGCCTGGATGGCCCAGTTGGCCGATACGACCCAGTGGCAGAATTTGCTCAAACCCTTGCAGCTGCCCTCGACGCCAGGAGGCCAGTCGGCCATTCCTGGGTTGCCCGCAGTCGAACTCGATCCGGCAGCGATGGCGGCTTTGCAGGTCGCGTACCTGCAGGAGCTGGGCACGTTGTGGCAAAACACGATGGGTGCGTCGGCACCGGCGGCCAATGACAAGCGCTTCAGCGCGCCGGCATGGAAGTCCAACCCGGCTGGTGCATTCAATGCTTCGGCTTACCTGCTCAATGCGAAGTTTCTCAATGCGATGAGCGACGCCGTCAAGGCCACCCCGAAGGTCAAGGAAAAAATCCGTTTCAATGTCCAGCAACTGGTCGATGCGATGTCGCCGGCAAACTTTCTGGGGACCAATCCCGAAGCACAGCAATTGCTGCTCGAAACGAAAGGCGAAAGCCTCACGCGCGGCATGACGCAGTTACTGGCCGATATGCAGAAGGGCCGTATTTCGCAGACCGATGAAACCGCCTTTGAAGTTGGCAAGAATGTCGCCACCACGGAAGGTGCCGTAGTTTTCGAAAATGAACTGTTCCAGCTGCTGCAATACAAGCCGCTGACCAAGACCGTGTTCGAGCGGCCGCTGCTGATCATGCCGCCGTGTATCAACAAGTACTACATTCTTGACTTGCAACCAGAAAATTCGCTGGTGCGCTACGCAGTCGAGCAAGGCCATACCGTGTTCCTGATTTCCTGGCGTAATCCGGATGCATCGCTGGGGCATCTGACCTGGGACGATTACATCGAAAAAGGCGCGTTCAAGGCGATCTCGGTGACACAGGAAATCTCTGGCCAGGAGCAGGTGAATGCACTCGGTTTTTGCGTCGGCGGCACCATCCTGTCGACCGCGCTGGCGCTACTGTTTGCCCGCGGCGAAAAGCCTGTCGCCAGCCTGACGCTGCTGACCGCATTCCTCGATTTCACCGACACCGGCATCATTGACGTGTTCGTGGATGAAGAAGCCGTGGTCAAGCGCGAGCAAGCCATCGGCAAAGGTGGGCTGATGGAAGGCAAGGAATTTGCCCAGACTTTTTCCAGTCTGCGTTCGAACGATCTGGTCTGGAGCTACGTCAAATCGAATTACCTGAAAGGCGAAGCGCCACCGGCGTTCGATCTGCTGTACTGGAATTCCGACAGCACCAATTTGCCGGGTCCGATGTTTTGCTGGTACTTGCGCAACACGTATCTCGAAGATGGCCTCAAGCATCCGGGCAAGGTCAGCGTGCTGGGCGAGCCGGTCGACTTCAGTAAGATTGCCGCACCCACTTTTCTGTATGCGTCGCGTGAAGACCATATCGTGCCGTGGACTTCGGCTTACGCCTCGATGGCGCTGCTCAATCCGAAGCATCCGAAACTGAACCAGTTTGTCGTCGGTGCTTCCGGACATATCGCCGGCGTCATCAATGCACCGACCAAGAACAAGCGCAGTTTCTGGAGTAACGACAAGTCCGCCAAATCGGCTGCCGAGTGGATGGAAAAATCCACTGAGCAGCCCGGCAGCTGGTGGCCGTCGTGGGCTGCGTTTTTGCAAAAACATGCCGGCAAACAGGTCAAGCCGCGTGAGTATGGCAATGCCGGGTATCCGGTCATCGAACCCGCACCGGGACGTTACGTCAAAGCCAAAGCCGGTTGATTTTGCAAAGTTCGTTCTGGTTTAACCGATGTCAGCTTGCGCGTCGGAGCGTGAATCCGCAGCAGCTTTTTGCTGCAGTGAACATTCATGCTGCAAGAACACAAGAACCCCGGTAACTACGGCAGTTCCGGGGCAGTTTGACCCTATAATGACAGAGCGCGAAAAGAACGAGCGTTCAATTCGGTAGTGACTAACGAAGATGCGTTGCGACGCAATAAGTGGAATTGTCTATGAACAGCGTTAAAAAAGCAGCAGATCGACTGATCAAGAAGTACCCGAACCGCCGGCTCTACGACACCCAGACCAGTTCCTACATCACGCTGGTCGATGTCAAGCAACTGGTGCTGGAGAACGAAGTCTTCATGGTGGTTGATGCCAAGACCAGCGACGACCTGACCCGCGCCATCCTGCTGCAAATCATCCTCGAAGAAGAATCGAACGGCTCGCCGATGTTTTCCAGCGAAGCGCTGTCGCAGATCATCCGCTATTACGGTCATGCGATGCAGGGCATGATGGGCAACTACCTGGAAAAAAATATTCAGGCCTTCATCGACATCCAGAACCAGCTGACTTCCAATTCGAAGGGCATGTACGAAGGCAAACCGTTCAGTCCCGAGATGTGGACCCAGTTCATGAATGTCCAGGGACCGATGATGCAGGGGATCACCAGCAACTACATCGAGCAGAGCAAGAACCTGTTCGTGCAGATGCAGGAGCAGATGCAGAACCAGACCAAATCGATGTTCGGCGCGTTTCCGTTCAACCCGCTGGATCCGTCGAACAAGAAGTAACCAGAACCCGCCCGATCCGGGGCGGCGCAAAGGGTACAATGGCGGCTTCGCTTTTTGTGCCCTTTTTTACGCGCCTACCTCATGTCCAGTCCATCCGTTGTTATTCCTATTGCTGTCCTTCCTGTCAGCGCGCCCAAAGTCGGTTTTGTCTCGCTCGGTTGCCCCAAAGCCCTGGTCGATTCCGAACAAATCCTGACGCAATTGCGCGCAGAAGGCTACGAGACCGCCAAGTCGTACGATGGCGCCGACCTCGTCATCGTCAATACCTGTGGCTTCATCGATGCGGCGGTGCAGGAGTCGCTCGATGCGATCGGCGAGGCATTGCACGAAAACGGCAAGGTCATCGTCACTGGTTGCCTGGGCGCGAAGAAGGATGCCAACGGTGAAGACATCATCCTCAAAGTCCATCCGAAAGTGCTGGCCGTGACTGGTCCGCATGCACTCGGTGAAGTCATGGATGCGGTCCACATCCATCTGCCAAAACCGCATGCGCCATTCCTCGATCTGGTGCCGCCGCAAGGCGTCAAGCTGACGCCAAAACATTTTGCCTACCTGAAGATTTCCGAAGGCTGCAACCACCGCTGCAGTTTCTGCATCATCCCGTCGATGCGCGGGGATCTCGTGTCGCGCCCGATTGCCGAAGTCATGCTCGAAGCCGAGAACCTGTTCAAGGCCGGCGTGCGCGAGTTGCTGGTGATCTCGCAGGACACCAGCGCCTACGGCGTCGATGTCAAATTCCGCATGGGCTTCTGGAATGGCCGTCCGGTCAAAACCCACATGACGCAGCTGGTCGAAGCACTGGGCGAACTGGCCAAACAGCATGGCGCGTGGGTACGCCTGCATTACGTTTATCCGTACCCGCATGTCGATGCCATCATCCCGCTGATGAACGAAGGCCACGTGCTGCCGTACCTCGATGTGCCGTTGCAGCACGCCCATCCGGATGTGCTCAAGCGCATGAAGCGTCCCGCCAACGGCGAGAAAAATATCGAGCGCATCCAGGCCTGGCGCGCGATGAGTCCCGATATCACGATCCGCTCGACCTTCATTGCCGGCTTTCCCGGCGAGACCGAAGCCGAGTTCGAATACCTGCTGGACTTCCTGAAGGAAGCCGAAATAGACCGGTTAGGCTGCTTTGCCTACTCGCCAGTCGAAGGGGCGACTGCCAATGCGCTGGACAATCCGGTGCCGGAAGAACTGCGTGAAGAGCGTCGTGGTCGCGTCATGCTGTTGCAGGAACAGATTTCGACCAAGCGCCTCAAAGCCAAGGTCGGCAAGACTGTACGCGTTCTCATTGATGCGCTCGATGGCAGCGGCGGCGTAGGGCGTTCGTCGGCCGATGCGCCGGAAATCGATGGCGTGGTGTACGTCAAACCCCCGTTCGAACCGCACCGCAAACTGAAGGTCGGCGATTTCGTCGAGGTCGAGATTACCGCCTCCGACGCGCATGACCTGTGGGGCGAAGCACAGTAAATCCGATTTCCGCCAACCGTTCATGGAGAGCAAGACATGACCCATCCAAAATCTTTGCAAACCCGTTTGAACCACAGCGACTACACCGCACCGGAAGGTTTCAAGGCCTTTCCGGTACCTATCCATCACGCCTCGACGGTGGTCTTCAAGGACGTCGCGGCGATGCGCTCGCGCAGTTGGCAGCACAAGAATTCGTACACCTACGGCTTGCACGGCACGCCGACCTCGTTCACGCTCGAAGCCCGTCTGGCTGAAATCGAAGACGCCCATCAGTGCCTGCTGGCACCGAGCGGGCTGGCGGCGATTGCGCTGATCAATCTTGGTTTGCTGAAAAGCGGCGACGATGTGCTGTTGCCCGACAATGTCTACGGTCCCAACCGCGACATGGCGCAGTGGCTCGGGCAGGACCACGGCATCAGCGTGCGCTTCTACGATCCGATGATCGGAGCCGACATTGATGCGCTGATCCAGTCCAACACCCGCTTGCTGTGGACCGAAGCACCCGGCTCGATCACGATGGAAGTGCCGGATATTCCGGCGCTGTGCGCTGCCGCAAAAGCGCGCGGCGTGCTGGTCGCCATCGACAATACCTGGTCGGCCGGACTCGCTTTTCGCGCCTTCGATCATGGCGTCGACATCATCATGCAGGCGCTGACCAAGTACCAGTCCGGCGGCGCCGATGTACTGATGGGCGCGGTGCTCACGCGGGACGCCGACATTGCGCAGCAGCTCGGTCTGGCGCACATGCGCCTTGGCATGGGCGTCGGGATGGATGATGTCTATCTGGTGCTGCGCAGTTTGCCGAGCATGCCATTGCGTTTCAGGGCGCATGACACGGGTGCGCGCGCGGTCGCCACCTGGCTCAAAAGTCGTCCCGAAATTGCCACCGTGCTGCATCCGGCCCTCGAAGATTGTCCCGGTCATGCACACTGGCAGCGCGACTTCACCGGTGCCGGTGGCCTGTTCTCGGTGATCTTCGATCCCCGTTTTACGGAAGCGCAGACCGACCGGTTTGTCGACAGCCTGGAATTGTTCAAAATCGGTTTTAGCTGGGGCGGCAGCAACAGCCTGTGCGTGCCGTACCGCATGGCAGGCATGCGCAAAAGCTGGTCCCATACCGGACAACTGGTGCGCTTCAATATCGGGCTGGAAGATCCGCACGACCTGATCGCCGATATCGCTCGCGCACTGGACGCCATCGCCGGCTGAACCGGCAGCCGTCGCGCTACCGGATCAGCGTTGCATCGACGGCATCGGACGATTGTCATTGAGGTCGATGAAGCCGCGGATGAGCCGATATGCTTTCCAGATCCACGCGCCAAACCAGATCAGATACGCCAGCGGAATCCCGATGAAGGTGATGAAGCACAAACCGCCGGCGATGATCCAGAACAGATACCACCAGAACGATGAAATCTGCCAGCTGTGATGGCTGTAGACGAACGTGCCGGAAGCATCGCCGCGTTTGAGATAGCTGATGATCAGCGGAATCCACGAGAATGCACCCAGCGCAAAAACCAGGCTGAGCGCATGAAAAATATAGAGCCACCAGGCGAGGTTCTTGATGCTTTGGGTTTGCTGGTCGAGCACGAGATCTTGTGACATGGGTTAGAAATTCCTCATTGAATGGCCGGTTTCTACTGATATGCCGCCATGCACGCCAAACTTCAAGGCGTCACTGCGCATGCACGCGCTGGCGGTATTGCCCCGGACTGGCACCGGTCCACTTCTTGAAGGCGCGATGGAACGCGCTGGCTTCGGCAAAACCGAGATCGCCGGCGATGTCGGCCATGCTTCTTTCGGTGTGGCACAGGAAGTCGACCGCCATGTCGCGTCGCAGCTGATCCTTGATGGACTGGAATGACTGGCCTTCTTCGTCAAGCCGACGCCGCAGTGTCGACGGGGTCATGTGCAGGCTGTCGGCGACCACATCAAAATCAGGCCATTCGGTGCGTGCCGCCGTACGCAACCGGCGTCGGATCTGCGCCGCCAGGCCGGTCGTGTTCTTGTACTTCAGGACGATATTGGCCGGAGCGCCACGCAGGAAATCCTTCAGGCTGTCGCGGTTCTGGACCACCGGCAAATCCAGATGGGACAGCTCGAACGAGAGCCGGGTTGCATCGGCATCGAAGCAGAGCTGTTCGCTATACATGCGCTGGTATTCGGCGCTGCGCGACGGTTCCGGATACGCGAAGGTCGCCGAGCGGATCGCGATGCGCCGCCCGACCAGCCAGCACGCCACGCCATGCTGCATCATCAGCAGCGTCTCGACACCGAACACATGCGGCGCACGTCCGGCTGTTTCGCGGATGACCAGATGGGCGTGCCGGTTGTCGACTTCGAGCGCGCACTGGAAATCATCAAGGATCAGATTGAAAAAGCGCGCCATCTGCAGCAGCGCCAACCGCAGCGTCGGGCA
>CANFED010000157.1 GCA_947445995.1 Oxalobacteraceae bacterium
TCACGCCCGCTAACTACATGCTGAAGATGATTTCAAGGTGTGTGTTGTACCTCTTTACTTCTTCCGGATTGCGTCTTCTGAGATGGCCAGCACAATGGCCATCGCAGCGGATGCTACAAGTTAAGCCTGATGACCATAGCGCGTCGGTACCACCCCTTCCCATCCCGAACAGGACCGTGAAACGACGTTGCGCCGATGATAGTGCGTCAACACGTGTGAAAGTAGGTCATCGTCAGGCTAAGTTACAAGCAGCAAACAAAGAGGCCCTTCGAAAGAAGGGCCTTTTTGCGTTGGAGAAGCGAAAAGATGCCGAGAAATCCACAGTAAATTATTGGGCGGCGAGCGGGATAATTTAGTGCCGCACTATCCAGTCCACCCCTGCTGGCCTGCCGGGCAAATCCAGCGTCGCCGTCGCTGCCGGACTGCGTGAAATGATTTTCCCTGCACGGATTACCGCCAGACGGGTTGCACGCAATCGAATTGCGTCAACGCAATCGCGCGCTTGCAGCAATACCATATCCGCCTTGCATCCGATGGCAATGCCGTAGCCCTCCAGTCCGAGGATGGTTGCCGGCGCGCTCGTGACAGCATCGAAACAGCTGCGCATCGCGTCCTGCCCGGTCATCTGCGCGACATGCAGTCCCATCTGCGCGACCTCCAGCATGTCAGCGCTGCCAAGCGGATACCACGGGTCCATCACGCAATCATGCCCGAACGCGACAACAACACCGGCCGCCATCAACTCCGGTACACGGGTCATGCCGCGGCGCTTGGGATAACTGTCATGGCGGCCTTGCAGCGTAATGTTGATCAACGGGTTGGCAATCGCTGCCACACCAGCTTCGCGAATCAGCGGGATCAGTTTGGAAACATAGTAGTTGTCCATCGAATGCATCGACGTCAAATGCGAACCGGTTACCCGGCCCTGCATGCCAAGTCGCTGCGCATGGAAGGCCAGTGTTTCGATATGCCGTGACATCGGATCATCCGATTCATCACAATGCATGTCGACACGCAGACCGCGCTCAGCGGCAAGTTCGCACAGGATGCGAACCGACTCGGCACCATCAGCCATCGTGCGTTCGAAATGCGGAATGCCTCCCACGACATCGACTCCCTTGTCGAGCGCCCGGACCAGATTGGCCAGTCCTCCGGGAGCCCGCAACAAGCCATCTTGCGGAAAGGCGACCAGTTGCAAATCGAGGTAAGGCTTCACTTTGTCGCGTACGTGCAGCAGCGCTTCGACTGCCAGCAATCGCGGATCACAGACATCAACATGCGACCGGATCGCCAGCAGTCCCTTGGCGACCGCCCAGTCGCAATACGCCAGTGCGCGCTCGACCAGCATCTCCTGCGTCAGGAGTGGTTTGAGTTCACCCCATAGCGCAATGCCTTCGAGCAGCGTGCCGGATTGGTTGATACGTGGAAGCCCATACGATAGCGTCGAATCCATATGGAAATGGGCATCGACAAATGGTGCAGTGACAAGTTGCCCGTTAGCCTCGATGGTCTCGGCAGCGGTCGCTACAAGGTTCGGTATCACAGCAACGATGCGACCCGCTTCAATGCCGATATCGATACCGGTGCGGCCATCAGTCAGCGTGCAGTTGCGCAAGATCAGATCGAGCATCGAATTACTCCCGGAGAGGTGAAGAATCGTGTCTGGCTGATTATGCCTGTGATTAATCGCCGGGCAAGTGATGCGTTGCCGATCCCGATTCAATGAGCGCATCAGGTGCGAAACGGGCATGACAGCCAAGCCGTTTACTATCCCGCTCAGATTGAAAAAGGTGTGCGTTGATCTGCGAAGTGCTGAACATCACACTCACGCAAAGACATCGATTGTTCCGGTCAATCCGGTAGAGCTTGCCGCTGCAGCAACGCCAATTGCTGGCGCAACTTGCCGCACCGGGTTACTGCTGGCGACCTCATCGAGACGCAGCCGGATGCTGCTGATCTTGTCGCTGATGGCTTCGATAGTCGCTTTGCCCTGCGCTGTTTTGGCAGACGCGCAATTGACGCATTCCGATAATTGTTTTTGATAGCGTGTCAGTTGATACTCAAGGCCTGCCGCTTTGGCAGGGCCGCTAAACGCACTGGTTGCTGCTGCCCCGCCAACGGCTTGTACCATGTCAACTCCCCAAAGAAGGATGCTGCAGTAGTCGGTAGTGGCGGGGTCATACTTACAGCATCACCAGTTTATTTTTCGGTATGCGGCAATCGCTGCCGCCGGTGAAAATCACCGACCCGTCAGATCAACGTCAGTGCCAATGCCGCAAGCTGCTCTGCATAGGCAGTTTCATCGAGCTGTCGTCTGGCGACGCCACTGTCGAAAGCAGCTGTTGCAATCTTCGGTGTCACATGCGTCAGCAAGCGCGGATCAAGCAAGTTCGGCACGATGTAATCGGCACCGAAGTCGCTGTCGCTTTGCGCCATCCCGGCCAGTGCGACGACACAGGCACGCTTCATGTCCTGGTTGATCGTGCTGGCAGCAGAGTCGAGCGCGGCACGAAACAGGTACGGGAAGCACAACGCATTGTTGATCTGGTTCGGATAATCCGAGCGGCCAGTGGCGATGATGGCGTGCGGTGCAACTTCGCGGATCAGTTCGGGCCGCAGTTCCGGCTCCGGATTGGCCAGCGCAAAAATAATCGGACGGGCAGCCATCGTGCGCACGTCATCTTGTGTCAGCAAACCGGGGCCGGACAATCCGAGGAACACATCCGCGCCTTCAATGACTTGCGACAAGGTCGTGGCAATGGTGTCTTGTGCCCAGAGTTGTTTTTCGGGAGTCAGCGTGCGTGCCGTCGTGATCACGCCACGGCTGTCACAGACCGTCACGTTTTTGCGCTGCACGCCAATATCAACCAGCATGTCGAGGCAGGCCATCGCCGCCGCACCGGCACCGGAACAAACGACTTTGATATTGCCGATGTCGCGCCCGGTCAGCGACAGCGCATTGATCAAGCCAGCGCCAACAACGATGGCCGTACCGTGCTGGTCATCATGGAAGACCGGGATCGACAGGCGTTCGCGTAGTTTACGCTCGACGTAAAAGCATTCAGGTGCCTTGATGTCTTCGAGGTTGATGCCGCCAAAAGTCGGATGCAGTGCGGCGATGATCTCGACGAGCTTCTCTGGGTCGGCTTCATCGATTTCAATGTCGAAGGCATCGACGCCGGCGAACTTTTTAAACAGCACGGCCTTGCCTTCCATGACCGGCTTGCTGGCCAGCGCACCGATGTTGCCCAAACCAAGTACGGCCGTGCCATTGGTGATGACAGCGACCAGATTGCCTTTGGCCGTGTACTCGTAGGCCTTGGCGGGATCCTTCTGGATGGCCAGGCAGGGTGCCGCAACACCGGGCGAATAGGCCAGTGCCAGGTCAGCGGAATTGGTGACGGACTTGGTGACTTGAATGGCAATCTTGCCGGGCTGGCCGAGAGCGTGGTAGGCGAGAGCTTGTTGTTCGATAGTGGACATCTGAGTCAAATTTTCTGTTGAGGTTTTACTGCGGATACGGCAGCGCGCAAGGCAAGGAAATAACTGTCGACGCCAAAGCCGCAAATCTGGCCCTTGACGATTTCGGCGAAGACCGACTTGTGGCGGAATTCTTCGCGCGCATGGATGTTTGACATATGCAGTTCGACGACAGGCACGGTCAGGATCGCCAGTGCGTCGCGGATACCATAGCTGTAATGGGTCCAGGCACCGGCATTGATCAGCACCGCATCGACACCATCGGTAAAGCCCTGATGAATGCGATCGCACATGGCACCTTCGCAGTTGGTCTGGAAGCTGACCACATCGACGCCGAGTTCGCGGCCGAGATCGTGCAGTTGCTGGTCGATTTCAGCGAGCGTGACGGTGCCATACTGGGCCGGGTCGCGCTTGCCGAACAGGTTGTGATTGATACCGTGCAGCATCAGGATGTTCATGGGAGCTTTGCAGTAAAGAATAGGTCGGGGGTGTGATTTTACCCGTGTCACGCCCGACCCACACTGCCGTTGCTCTCAATACGACAGTCAGGTCGCTTTATTGCACCTTGCGGGCTACGACTTTCGTAGGGTGGGCACAGCAGTACCGTGCCCACGCGCGCGCCTCACCATGTCCGGCAATTCAGACCATGACGGTTCATTCGCGTGGGCACAAGAACCCCGCGCCCACCCGACCGGGCCTGCCGCACATGGTGCAATGCCCTGCGGTTATTGCACCCCACGAATTGAGATCTGCCGCATTCTATCAACGCCCCGACTTACGCTGAAAACGACGACCCGCAACCGCAGGTCGAGGTCGCCCCCGGATTCTTGATGACGAACTGCGCGCCCTCCAGATCATCCTTGTAATCGATTTCTGCGCCGACCAGATACTGGTAGCTCATCGAATCGATCAGCAAGTGCACGCCATTTTTTTCCATGGTCGTGTCGTCTTCGTTGGCGACTTCGTCAAACGTAAAACCGTACTGGAAGCCGGAACAACCACCGCCCTGCACAAACACGCGCAGCTTCAGTTCGGGATTGCCTTCTTCTTCGATCAACTGGGCCACCTTGGCAGCGGCGTTGTCGGTAAAAATGATGGGGGCGGGCATTTCTGTAACAGCATTCATGGTGGACTCCGGATAGGTACGACAATCAAATAAAAACGGTACTGGGTATTCAGCGACACGAAAGATCAGACCAGCCCTGCTGCCTGCAGGTCCGCATGGTATGAACTGCGCACCATCGGCCCCGACGCCACATTGGCAAAACCCATCTTGCTGGCCTCTTCTTCATACATCCGGAATCCATCCGGATGCACATAACGCTGCACCGCCAGATGACCGCCGGACGGTTGCAAATACTGGCCAATGGTCAGCATGTTCACGCCGTGGGCGCGCAACTCGCGCAAGACATGCAGGATCTCGTCATCGGTCTCACCGAGGCCGACCATCAGGCCGGACTTGGTCGGCACTTCGGGATGCATGGCCTTGAAGTTCTTGAGCAGGTTCAGCGAATTCTGGAAGTCGGCACCGGGACGCGCTTCCTTGTACAGCCGCGGCACCGTTTCGATATTGTGGTTTAGCACATCTGGCGGCGCAGTGCCGAGGATGCTCAGCGCCAGTTCAAGCCGGCCACCGAAATCCGGCGTCAGGATTTCGATACGGGTAGCCGGTGCGGCGGCACGGATCTGGCGGATGCATTCGACAAAATGGCTGGCACCGCCATCCGGCAAATCGTCGCGATCGACCGAGGTGATGACGACGTAACTGAGCTTCATCAGCGCGATGGTGCGAGCCAGCCGGGCCGGTTCGTCGGCATCGAGTGCATCGGGCCGGCCGGTACTGACATTGCAGAAGCGGCAGCGGCGCGTGCACTTGTCACCCATGATCATGAAGGTGGCCGTGCCCTTGCTCCAGCATTCGCCGATGTTCGGGCAGGAGGCTTCTTCACACACCGTCACCAGCCCGTTGGCATGGACGATGTCCTTGGTGTCATTGAAGCGACCCGAGGAGGCGACCTTGACCCGAATCCAGTTCGGCTTCGGCAGTTTCGCCGAGGGCAGTATGGCGTCGCGCTTGGTCTTGAGGGAGCCGCGCTGCTGATCGGGCCGGTCGCCGCTATGCGGTGGCGGCAGGATCGAGACGACATTCCTGAAGGTGATGGTTTCCATTTCCATGGCAGGACTCTCCTCACTCATTATTGAACGTTAAACCGCCTGCACGGCAATATTGGGCTCGATCGAGCGCAGCAGGTTTTCGATACTGGCGAGTGTGCCGCCGATGGCACTCGGGCACGTGCCGCATGCGCCCTGATAGTGGATGCTCAACGCATCGCCTGACAATCCCAGCACATGCAGGTCACCGCCATCGGCCTGCAGCGCCGGTCGGATCTGCAGGTCCAGCAAGTCGTTGATGCGGGCAAAACGATCCTGTTCGTCCTCGCTCATTTCATGCACGGCAAGCCGGGCCGCCGAGACCAGCTGTTCCGATTGCGCCGCAGCGGCAGGCGCAGCGCGCAACGGCACGGCAATCAGGCGCACCAGCGCCGGCCAGTCGGCCTCGCCATCTTGCGTCACAGTGAGCCAGCGGTCGGTATAAAACACATTGGTCACATGGTCGAGCGCGAACAGGGCAGTCGCCAGCGGGTCATTGCTGGCCTGCTCTGCAGTGTCATACGAATGCGCGACACCCCAGCTCAACGGTTCGTGCAGCGTGAATTTGACGGCGTTCGGATTCGGTGTGTCGTCGATTTCAGCAATTTTTGGCATGGTCTTTCCTTTCGAAAAAGTGGACGGAGTCCATCACGCGTCGCCACTCATCACGTGCATCGGGTCCTGTTCGGCTTCCGTCGACGAACCTTCGATGGCATGGAATGCCGCGTGCAAGGTATGCCACGGCAGGATCGCGCATTTGACGCGCACCGGCAGGTCGGCAATGCCGGCAAAAATTTTCAGATGGCCCAGATGGTGCGGGCTGTTCATGTCGAGCTTGCCGGTCGTCATCGCGACAAATTCGCCGATCAGCATTTCGGCATCAGCCTGCGATTTACCCTTCACGGCAACCGTCATCATCGAAGCCGACGACTTGCAGATCGCGCAAGCCTCACCAACAAACCCGACCTGCTCGATCGTCGTGCCCTGCATCACAAGGCTGATATCGATATGGTCGCCGCACAGCGGATTGTGTCCCGCCGCGTGGTGCGTGGCATGCGCGAGCGCGCCAAAATTGCGCGGCTTGCGATTGTGCTCGAGGATCATTTCCTGATAGAGCGCTCTTGGATTAGCCATTACAAAAACACTTTCTGCACGGCCCGTATGCCGGCGATCAGGGCATCGACTTCTGCCAAGGTGTTATAGAACGCGAACGAAGCGCGTGACGTCGCCGGCAGTCCCAGACGCTGCATCACCGGTTGCGCGCAATGATGGCCGGTGCGAACCGCAATGCCATCCTCATTGAGCAAGGTGCCGATGTCGTGCGGATGCACGCCATCGATGACGAACGACAGGACCGCTGCCTTGTGGGCAGCCGTGCCGATAATGCGCACTCCCGGCAGTGCCTGCAGCTGGATGGTGGCGTAATCGAGCAGTGCCTGTTCCTGCTGGCTGATCGCCGCCATGCCGATGGCCGACAGATAATCGACGGCGGTGGCCATGCCGATGGCAGCGGCAATCGGTGGCGTGCCTGCCTCAAATTTATGCGGGATCACGTTGTAGGTTGTCTTCTCGAACGTGACCGACAGGATCATGTCGCCACCGCCCTTGAACGGCTGCATTTTTTCCAGCAAGGCGGCCTTGCCATACAGGATGCCGATGCCGGTCGGTCCGCACAATTTGTGGCCCGAAAATGCATAGAAATCACAATCGAGATCCTGCACGTCGACCGCCATGTGTGGTGCTGCCTGCGCGCCATCGACCAATACCGGCACGCCATGCTCATGCGCAATCGCGACCATGTCCTTGACCGGATTGATGGTGCCGAGCGCGTTCGAGACATGCGTGATGCCGACAAATTTTGTGCGCGCATTGAACAGCTGCCGATACGCGTCCATCAACACTTCGCCCGCGTCATTGATAGGCGCGACGCGGATGATCGCGCCCTTTTCCTGTGCCAGCATTTGCCACGGCACGATGTTGGCATGGTGCTCCAGCGTGGTCAGAATGATTTCGTCACCGGCACCGATGAACTGGCGACCATAGCCATGCATGACGAGATTGATCGCATCGGTGGTGCCGCTGGTGAAGACCACTTCACGGTCTTCGCGTGCATGGATGAAGTGCTGCAGCGTGCGCCGCGCCGCTTCGTATTCATTGGTCGCGATCTCGGACAGCGTATGCACCGCGCGGTTGATGTTGGCGTGCTGCGTGGTTTGATAGCGCACCATCCGGTCGATCACCGGCTGCGGCATCTGGCTCGAAGCCGCGTTGTCCAGATAGACCAGCGCATGCCCGTTCACCTGAAGTCCAAGGATAGGGAAATCGGCACGGATGCGCGTCACATCGAGCGCGTCGAACTGGGTCTGGTCGTGGTTCATCGTTTGCCTGTGGTCTGTTCGAGCACCTTCTGTACCAGCTGCCGTTTCACGGAAGCGATCGGAATGCGCTCGATAATCTCTGCGCCGAAGGCATAGGTCAGCAAGTTGCGCGCTGCCGTTTCGCTCAGCCCGCGGCTTTGCAGATAAAACACTTCGTCGGCGTCAAGCTGGCCGATGGTCGCGCCATGCGTGCATTTGACATCGGACGCAAAAATCTCAAGTTGCGGTTTGGTGTCGATACGCGCCTTGGCCGACAACAGCAGGTTGCGGTTGGATTGGTGCGCATTGATCTTTTGCGCATCGGTGCGCACGATCACCTTGCCATTGAAGACCGCATGCGCGCTGTCGGCGGCAATGCATTTGTGCAGCTGATGACTGGTGCCATGCGGCTTGGCGTGATCGACCAGCGTATGGGTATCGGCCAGTTGCCGGGTGCCGATCAGGGCCAGTCCGTCGAGCGTGCAGGTCGCGCCTTCGCCGTGATGCACGACCTCGAGATTGACCCGCGAAATCCGCGCGCCCATCGCGATGCTGACCGAGTTGTAATGACTGGCACGACCGAGCGAGACCGCACACAGGCCGATGTGCAAGCCCCGATTGCCTTCCCGCTGCAAGCGGATATGGTCGACCCGTGCAGAATCCGCCAGCGCAATTTCAGTCACGGTATTGGTGAAGTGCGTGGCGAGATGGGCTTCTTCCTGACCACCTGGCTGGTTCATCACGACGTAATCTTCAATGACGGTCACGCTGCTGCCCGCCTCGGCGATTACCAGGCAACGCGGAAAGCTGAGTACGTCTTTTTGCGTGGCGATGAACAGCAGATGGACCGGTGCCGTGATCGCATGATCGCGGGGCACGATGACCACGGCGGCATTCTCGATGGACGCCGTATTTTGCGCCGCAAAATAGGCGCTATCGATGTTGGCATGGTGGCCAAGATGCGCTTCGATGGCTTGCGCATGTTGCGCCCGTGCGCTCTGCATGTCGGCAATGACGATGCCTTTGTGGTCATGCTGCACCGACAGTGCGGGTGCGTAAATGCCATCGACGAAGACCAGACGCGTCTGCGCTTCCTCGACCGTGAAGCCGTCGATGTCATCGGGCACCAGCTGCCTTGACAGCGTGCCCGGAGCCGTCACAAAGGTGGTCTGTGCAAATGGTGACAGATCGGTAAAGCGCCATTCCTCGTCACGCGTGGTGGGCAGGCTCA
>CANFED010000158.1 GCA_947445995.1 Oxalobacteraceae bacterium
CGAGAATCTCCGCAGACACCTCGACCGGACTCTTGATTCCCGCCACGGTTTTTAGCTGAACCATGCCTGGCGAATCGATAAATTCGTAGGGTAGATTTTCGGCGTGGACAATGTCCTTCAGACCGCGCCCCATCAGCCGCTTGACCGACGATACCGTGTTGCGTGGGTCAGCGACCTGCATGGCCTGTGCGGCGAAACCAATGTTGGCATGGCCATTCGGCAAATAGCGCACGATCGACGGCAACAACGCACGTCCGTCTTCGTCGGTCAACACTTCCGGGATGCTGTTGCGGACGGTTGCCACCAGTGAGTTGGTGGTGCCAAGGTCGATGCCGACAGCCAGCCGATGCTGGTGTGGCGCGGTCGACATGCCGGGCTCGGAAATCTGAAGTAATGCCATAAAAGTCTTTGGTAATCCTGTTATTGGTTCAGGCGGAGTGTAACGGTCGCAGCAGGAAGGCGTGCCATTATTGCGCCGTTATTGATCCAGCACTTCGTAATAGTCCGCGATCTCCGCGCGGAATTTATCGAGAAACATCAATTCACGTATGGCCTGCGCAGCAGCAGCAAATGCATCGGCATCAAGCAGGCCGGCGATTTTTTCTACCTGCGCGTTCCAGGCTTGCCGGACCTCCGCATCAAGACGCTCAAGCGCGGCAAGTTCGCGCGCAGCACGCACCTCATCGAGCGCCTCGCGCCATTCCATTTGCTGCATCAGGAAAGCCACCGGCATCGCTGTATTGGATTCAACCTGAAGGTCGATACCATTTAGCTCGCACAGGTAAGCCGCCCGCTTCAGCGGATTGCGCAAGGTCTGGTACGCCTCGTTGGCACGAGTTGCCCATTGCATGGCAACACGCTTTTCGGCATCGGACCCATTGACGAACTTGTCGGGATGCACCTGCCCCTGAACGTCGCGATAGGCTTGATCCAACGCGCTGGCATCAATGCCGAATTGCTGCGGTAAATGGAATAACTGGTAATGGTTTTGCATGAACACTCAAAACAAAAGCCTGTTCAGCTGCAACAGGCTTATTCAACTCATGCGTGGGCGATCAACGACCCGCCCACGCTACCTCAAATCCGGAAACTTTCGCCGCAGCCGCATGCATCCTTGACGTTCGGATTGTAGAACTTGAACCCTTCGTTCAAGCCCTCACGGCCAAAGTCCAGTTCGGTGCCATCGATGTACGGCAGGCTCTTCGGATCGACGAATAATTTCACGCCGTGCGATTCGAAAATACTGTCTTCCGTGGCACTCTCATCGACGTATTCCAGCTTGTACGCCAACCCGGAACAGCCGGTGGTGCGAACGCCAAAGCGCAAACCGATTCCCTTGCCGCGACGTTCCATGTAGCGGCTAATGTGCTTGGCTGCTTTTTCAGTCAGTGTGATTGCCATGATTTTTTCTCGCAGGTTGTTCCGATTCAGACTGCTGCTGCAGTTGCTGCTTCAGCGGCATGCCGTGTCTTGTAGTCCAGCACGGCGGCCTTGATTGCATCTTCGGCCAGAATCGAGCAATGGATTTTGACAGGTGGCAACGCCAGTTCTTCAGCGATCTGGGTATTCTTGATCGACATGGCTTCGTCGAGCGTCTTGCCCTTGACCCACTCCGTCACCAGCGATGACGAGGCAATCGCCGAACCACAACCGTAGGTCTTGAACTTGGCGTCCTGAATGATGCCGTCGGCACCGACCTTGATCTGCAGTTTCATGACGTCGCCGCAAGCCGGTGCTCCGACCATGCCGGTACCGATAGTGTCATCACCCTTGTCGAATGCGCCGACATTGCGTGGATTTTCGTAGTGATCCAGGACTTTTTCCGAGTATGCCATTTTGATGCTCCTTGAAATTACGCCGCTTGCGGGTTGTCCCGCAAGCGATCAATGATTAGTGTGCTGCCCACTGGATCGAGCTGATATCGATCCCTTCCTTGTACATGTCCCACAACGGCGACAGGTCACGCAACTTGGCGACTTTTTCCTTGATCAGGTTGATCGTGAAATCAATGTCTTCTTCAGTCGTGAAACGTCCGAACGTGAAGCGAATCGAACTATGCGCCAATTCATCGCTGCGACCCAGTGCGCGCAATACGTACGACGGCTCCAGACTGGCCGAGGTGCAAGCTGAACCAGACGACACGGCAATATCCTTGATCGCCATGATCAGCGATTCGCCTTCGACATAGTTGAAGCTGACATTGAGGTTATGCGGCACGCGATGCGCCATGTCACCGTTAACGTAGACCTCTTCCATCTCCGACAAGCCTTTGGCAAGACGGTCACGCAGTGCCGTGATGCGGATAATTTCATCATCCATTTCTTCACGGGCTATCTTGAATGCTTCGCCCATGCCGACGATCTGATGCGTTGGCAAGGTGCCCGAACGCATACCGCGCTCGTGACCGCCGCCATGCATTTGCGGTTCGATGCGAATACGTGGCTTGCGACGAACGTACAAGGCACCGATGCCCTTTGGACCGTACGATTTGTGAGCAGTGAAAGTCATCAGATCAATCTTGGTCTTTTCAAGGTCAATCTTCATCTTGCCAGTGGCTTGCGCCGCATCGCAGTGAAACACGATGCCTTTCGAACGGCACAGTTCACCGATCTCGTCGACTGGTTGAATCACGCCAATCTCGTTATTGACCAGCATGACCGAGACGAGGATGGTGTCAGGACGAATCGCTTCGGCGAGTTGCTCGATCGTGATCAGGCCGTTGTCTTGCGGTTGCAGATACGTTGCTTCAAATCCTTCGCGCTCCAGTTCACGCACCGTATCGAGTACTGCCTTGTGCTCGGTTTTGACGGTGATGATGTGCTTGCCTTTGGTCTTGTAAAAATGGGCAGCACCTTTGATCGCCAGGTTGTTGCTCTCGGTGGCACCAGAAGTCCAGACGATTTCACGCGGATCAGCGTTGACCAGTTTGGCCACTTCGGCACGTGCCTCTTCAACCGCTTTTTCGGCGGTCCAGCCATACATGTGACTGCGCGATGCGGGATTGCCGAATTGCTCGCGCAAGTAGGGAATCATCTTGTCGGCGACGCGCGGATCAATTGGCGTGGTCGACGAATAGTCGAGGTAAATCGGAAAGTGCGGTGCCTTCAGTGTGTCTATCAGGCTTTTTTCCAGGGGGGCATTCATTGTCTTACGCTCCAATCAAGAAACAACGTGGGACCGATGTAGCACCACTACGTTTTGTTCAATATTTTTTTGTCGCTGCTGGTCCACCAGGTCTTTCAGTGAAACAGAATCAAGGTACTCCACCATCTTTGAATTCAGGGTCGACCACAAATCATGGGTCATGCAACGTGTACCGTTCTCGGTCGTCGAGCTGCGGCAATTTTCCTTGCCGCCACATTGTGTCGAATCGAGTGGCTCATCGACTGCGATGATAATGTCTGCCACCGTCACATCTTCGGCACGTCGCGCCAGATTGTAGCCGCCACCTGGGCCACGTACCGATTCGACGATTTCATGGCGACGCAGCTTGCCGAATAATTGTTCGAGGTAAGACAGCGAAATTTCCTGGCGCTGGCTAATTCCCGATAGCGTCACCGGACCACCGCTTTGTCGCAGCGCCAGGTCTATCATTGCAGTCACCGCAAAGCGGCCTTTTGTAGTTAATCTCATGTTTCTTGTTCCCCGAAGTCAGCCGTGCTGGAATTCCCTGAGTAGTTGATCAATTTTGTCGAGTATAACAAGGTTGACCGTTTTCGTCAGGTATCCATTCTAACGGTTAGCTGGGATCGGCGCTGACAGCCGCAACAACCGCATGGGACCGAACAGTTTCTGCATGGAACCATTCTCAATGAAGGACAGGTTATAGGGATGCTCGGCCACCAGGCGCGGAAATCTATCCATCCCTGTCAAGCCATCGAGTTGTGCGGCGATCTTCCCCCACAGCACCAGAGTCGGTGGCGATGGACGATCGGACAGAGCGGCGAGTATTGTCTGCAGGAAAGGCATCCACGCCCGCGCATCGCGCACTGCCGGCACGTGGGATCGGAATACCAGAGCGGCATTAAGCAGCAGAAAACCGTTCCGCGACAGGTTGTGCTGCAACTGCGGCAAGGTCTGGATACTGGACGAGCCGGACTGAAGTGCCTGCGTTCCGGCAATGACCATTGCCTCTCCTGACGTGTGCCCGGAGGTCAACGTGCCATCGGCGACCAGTAGCATCTTGATGAAATTGCGCAAGGACGTGGCGCGATTGACCGATTTCGACAAGCCTTTATCGGACCACAGCACATCGACTGCGCCGTCCATAAAGCACACGCCAGTGGCACTGGCAGCACGTGGATACGGCCCCTCCCCCACTAGCACATACCGAACCGACTCAAGTGGTTGTGCAAAAGCCGCGAGCAAGCGACCTCCAGTGGGCAGATAGTCATCCTGCGCCAGCGCTGACAGGTATTGCGGGTTGGCACGATCGACGGCTTGCAGGCCTGCTATCAGCGATGGATGCCAGGAAGAATCGGTCCCGTCAACGGCCGCAAGGATTGCTGCAGGAATCATGCTAGTTGCCGAGCATCGAGGCAATATTCTGCGACCCGCTCGCACCGAATAATTGCTCCTTGAGAATGCGTAACTGATCGCGCACCTGTGCGGCTTTTTCGAATTCCAGGTTCTTCGCGTGATCGAGCATCAGCTTTTCTAGGCGCTTGATTTCCTTGCTGATCTGCTTCTCGCTCATCGATTCATACTTGGCAGTTTCTTGCGCTACCTGCAATTCTTCGCGCGCTTCCTGCGGGCTGTAGACCCCATCGATCAGGTCCTTGATCTGTTTCTTGATACCAATCGGCGTGATATTGTTAGCCAGATTGAACTCGACTTGCTTGTTGCGACGGCGCTCGGTCTCGTCGATCGCACGACGCATTGAGTCCGTCACCTTGTCGCCGTAAAGAATCGCTTTGCCATTGAGGTTACGCGCCGCACGACCGATGGTCTGGATCAGGCTGCGCTCGGACCGCAGGAAACCTTCCTTGTCCGCATCCAGAATTGCCACCAGCGACACCTCAGGCAAGTCAAGTCCTTCGCGTAGCAAGTTAATACCGACCAGTACATCAAACGTACCGAGTCGCAGATCGCGCAATATCTCGACCCGCTCTACCGTATCGATATCGCTGTGCAGGTAGCGGACCTTGACGCCATGATCACTCAGAAATTCCGTCAGCTGTTCCGACATCCGCTTGGTCAGCGTCGTCACCAGCACACGCTCGTTCTGCGCAACCCGCAACTGGATTTCGCCCATCAGGTCATCGACTTGCGTGCTGGCGGGACGCACTTCGATGGCCGGATCGACCAACCCGGTCGGCCGCACGACTTGCTCGACGACCTGTCCCGCATGGGTCTTTTCATATTCGGCTGGCGTGGCCGAGACAAAGACGGTCTGCCGCATCTTGCCTTCGAATTCATCGAACCGCAGTGGCCGGTTGTCCAGTGCCGACGGCAGCCGGAATCCGTAATCGACGAGGTTGGTCTTGCGCGAACGGTCGCCGTTGTACATGCCGCTGAGCTGGCCAAGCAACACATGCGACTCATCGAGGAACATCAGCGCATCCGGCGGCAGATAATCAATCAGCGTTGGTGGCGGCTCACCGGCCTTGGCACCGCTGAGATGGCGCGAATAATTTTCGATCCCCTTGGTAAAGCCGATTTCCTGCATCATTTCGAGATCGAAGCGGGTGCGCTGCTCGATGCGCTGTTCTTCGATCAGCTTATTTTCTTTGCGAAAGAACTCCAGGCGCTCGCGCAGTTCATCCTTGATCGTTTCAATTGCACGCAATACAGTTGCACGTGGTGTCACGTAGTGCGAGCCAGGGTAGACGGTGAATCGCGGGATTTTTTGCCGGACACGTCCTGTCAACGGATCAAACAGTTGGATGCTTTCGATCTCGTCATCGAACATCTCCAGCCGCACGGCCAGTTCTGCATGTTCGGCCGGGAAAATATCAATCGTATCGCCACGAACCCGGAACGTACCACGACCGAAATCAATTTCATTACGGGCATATTGCATCTGGATAAGTCGAGCGATGACGTCGCGCTGGCTGACTTTGTCCTTGGCGCGCAAGGTCAGAATCATTTGATGATATTCGTTCGGATTCCCGATACCGTAGATCGCGGAGACCGTAGCGACAATAATCACGTCGCGTCGCTCCATCAATGACTTGGTGCAGGACAACCGCATCTGCTCGATGTGCTCGTTGATTGACGAGTCTTTCTCGATGAACAAATCGCGCTGAGGCACGTACGCTTCTGGCTGGTAGTAATCGTAATAGCTGACGAAATACTCAACTGCATTGCGCGGAAAAAACTCCCGAAACTCACTGTACAGTTGTGCTGCCAGCGTTTTATTCGGAGCAAAGATGATGGCCGGACGACCCATACGGGCAATCACATTGGCCATCGTGTACGTTTTCCCGGAACCCGTTACACCGAGCAAAGTCTGATAGGACAAACCATCTTCAATACCCTCTACCAATTTGGCAATCGCCGTTGGCTGGTCGCCAGCCGGCTCGAACGGTTGAAGCAACTGAAACGGCGAATCGGGAAATGTGATGATCTTCGATTCATCAATGGTGCTGGAAACTTGGGATAATTCAGCCATATGGCGGCGACCTTTGTTAAAATTACTAACTGCAAACTGGCGTCAGCAGCTTACTGTGACGCTATCTCCAACCCGACTGCAAGCGATCTTGTGCAGCTAACTTTTAATGTTATCACGATGAACGCACCCCTTTCAGCCTCCCTATTTACCGCCATCGAGATGGCTCCCCGCGACCCGATCCTGGGCATCACGGAAGCATTCAATGCCGACAAAAATCCTGCCAAGATCAACCTTGGCGTCGGCGTCTATTACGACAATAACGGCAAGGTCCCCCTGCTGGAATGCGTCAAAAAAGCCGAATCAGTGATGATGGAAAAAGCTGCGCCGCGCACTTACCTGCCAATTGATGGTCTGGCGGCGTACGACAAAGCAGTTCAGGAACTTGTTTTTGGCATCGGCAGTGCCGTTATCACCGAAAAGCGCGCGATCACCGCGCAAGCCGTCGGCGGCACCGGTGCCCTGAAACTTGGCGCCGACTTTCTGCAGCGCTTCGCTCCAGACGCCCAAGTGTGGATCAGCGATCCGAGCTGGGAAAACCATCGTGCCTTGTTCGAATCGGCCGGCTTTGTCGTCAACAACTATCCGTACTACGACCCAGCCACCCGAGGCGTGAATTTTACCGGCATGCTCGATGCGCTACAAACCATGCCGGCCGGATCGATTGTGTTGCTGCACGCTTGCTGCCATAACCCGACCGGTGCCGACCTGACTGATGCGCAGTGGCTGGAGGTGATCAAGGTTGTCACGGAGCGCGGTCTGGTACCGTTTCTTGACATGGCTTATCAAGGTTTTGGCGATGGTATCGAGGCCGATGGCAAAGTCGTGCGGCAGTTCGCTGAAGCTGGTGGCCCGCTGTTCGTTTCGAACTCGTTTTCGAAATCGTTTTCTCTCTACGGCGAGCGCGTCGGCGCATTGAGCATCGTTGCGGTCAGCGCCGACGAAGCTGCACGCTTGCTCTCGCAACTCAAACGTGTCATTCGCACCAACTATTCCAACCCGCCCGTACATGGTGGTCAGGTTGTCGCATTGGCTCTATCGACACCGGCACTGCGTCAGTTGTGGGAAGAAGAACTGGCTGGCATGCGTGTTCGCATCCGTGAAATGCGTCAGCTGTTTGTGTCGAAACTGAAAGAGAAAGCCCCAGGCCATGACTTCGACTTCGTCATCCAGCAACGAGGCATGTTCTCGTATTCCGGCCTGACTAAAGATCAAGTAGCCCGCCTCGCCAGCGAGCATTCGATTTATGCGGTCGACACCGGCCGCATTTGCGTTGCTGCATTAAATTCCACCAATATCGACAAGGTGGTTGAGGCCATCGCGAAAGTATTGTAGACTTCGGCCTCGCTGTGAGACGAAGCACTTTATTCTCTCTCAGCGCTGTCAAGAGTGTCTCGTAGTACGGTTTTGAAACTTTTGACAGGCAGCATCTGATCCGCCATAATGCGGCATCTTTTCCCTGATAGCTCAGTTGGTAGAGCGACGGACTGTTAATCCGCAGGTCCCTGGTTCGAGTCCAGGTCGGGGAGCCAGAATACTGAAGGGCCTACACGAAAGTGTTGGCCCTTTTCGTTTTGTCCAACGTGACAAAAACGTGACACGCTAGCCCCCTTCCTTTTTCCCCACGATGCGCGAAGCCGCCACCTGCAAGTGCGCCGTCGCGTATTTGGCGTACCGGTCCACCATCACCCGTGATTTCCAGCCGCCCAGGTCTTTCAGTTCATCGCAGGACGTGCCCGCCTGTCGGTGCCACGATGCCCACGTATGCCGCAGATCATGAAACCGGAAATCGGTCAGCCCCGCCTTCTTGATCGCGTTGTGCCACGCCGTATTCGTCACATCCCACCGGATCGGGTTGCCCTTGTACGTGAAACACGCTTGCGGATGCCGACCAACCTGCTCTTGCAATACCGTCGCCGCATCCTGATTGAGCGGTACCCCGCGCGGCGTGCCGTTCTTGGTCCGGTTCAACCAGGCCGTCTGCCGCTCCAGGTCCACCCTGCTCCACTCCAGGCCGGTGATTTCCCGCGCCCGCAATCCAGTCGCCAGCGCAAAACGGACCAATGCCGCCAGATGCGCCGGGCAGGCTGCAATCAGGCAATCCGCTTCGTTGCGGGTCAGCCAGCGATCCCTTTCGACCTCCCCCGCCAGCATGCGAATTTTCGGGAACGTGTCAATCCACTGCCATTCGTCCCGCGCCATGTGCAACAAATTGCGTACCAGTGCCAGATAGCGGTTAACGGTCGCCGGCTTGTTACCGCGCTTGAGTTCCCCCTGCGCGATGGACCACACCACATCCCCGGTGATCTGGTTCAGCGTCAGACGCCCCACATACGGGTCGAGACCGCGGCAAATGCGTTGCACGTCCCGAAAGCTGCGCAAGCCCGCTTTCAGTTCGAGATACCGAATCACCGCATCGCGCCAGGATCGCTCGGGCCGAATACCAAAATGGGCCTCGCGATAGGCATCGAGGGTCAGTTTGGCGAGGTAGGCTTCGGCCTCCTCGCGGCTTTCAGTCCCAGCGCTTTTGCGTACGCGCTTGCCGTTGGGGAGGGTGACGCTAATCCAGAAGTGTCGGGAATCGTTCCTCCG
>CANFED010000159.1 GCA_947445995.1 Oxalobacteraceae bacterium
GACCAGTGTGTTGGTGCGGTTGATCGAGCCGGTGAGTTTGCGCAGTGCTTGCGACATCAGTCGTGCCTGCAGGCCTGGCAGCGAGTCACCCATGTCGCCTTCGATTTCGGCGCGTGGCGTCAATGCCGCGACCGAGTCGATGACGATCAGGTCAACGCCACCCGAGCGCACCAGTGCATCGGTAATTTCGAGTGCCTGTTCGCCGGTGTCCGGCTGCGAGATCAGCAACTCGGACAGGTTGATGCCCAGCTTCTGTGCGTAGCCAACGTCGAGTGCATGTTCGGCGTCGATGAAGGCGCAGGTGCCACCGAGCTTTTGCATTTCAGCGATGGTTTGCAGCGTCAGCGTGGTCTTGCCGGACGACTCTGGACCGTAGATCTCGACCACGCGGCCACGTGGCAAGCCACCGACGCCAAGTGCGATATCAAGGCCGAGCGAGCCGGTCGAGACGACCTGGACTTCTTCGACGACCGCGCCGTCAGCCATGCGCATGACCGAGCCTTTGCCGAACTGTTTTTCAATCTGGGCCAGCGCTGCCGCCAACGCCTTGCTTTTATCCGAACCGGTTACGGCTTTTTTGTCGTCCATGAATATTCTCTCAACGTTGGGGGTGCCGAACAGATGGTGCCGGCAAAATGAATCACAACCCGCACTGTATAAAAAAACAGTGGTTTATGCAAGCAGGGGTTTTTGCGGGAAATCAACGATCGCTTCCGAAGTCGTTCAAACGGAGGGGATCATTGCTCTCCAGGGCTAGAAGATACATGACGAAATAATTGTCTGCGCGTCCAATGGTAATCTTCGCCCTGGTTGTCATGATGGGATTGCCGCCGTGGCCCCTGCCCTGGCTCTTTACTTTACCGGATTTACACCGCTCCTTGCCCTACGACACAACACCACCCATCCATCCGCAGCGCCGGCGCTCCAGCGATCGCATTGAGCCTGTCGCACCGCCACGCCGCAAGCCGGCGACGATGACGGTCGGGGTCATCATCATGCTGCTTTTGCACGCCCTGATGCTGTGGCTCATCATTTATCACCAGAGCGACATGCCGTTGCCTGTGAAGGGTAGTCCGGAAGTCGAGACAACGCTGATGCTGATACCAAATACGCCCAAGCGCTCATCCCGGCCAACGCGGCCGAGCGGCGTTGCCGAGCCGGCCAAGCCGGTCGTCAAGCCAGTCGCCAAACCCCAGCGACCGGCACCACAACGACAGGCCACAGCCCGTCCGAGCAGGCCAAAACCGGCACCCGAACCGGCTATTACACTGCAACCGTTAATTCGCACCCTGCCTCCGCCGGAGCCCGCACAACCTCCTGCGGACGATTTCTCAAGCCGATTGGCAGCGCGTCAGCAGCAGCGCGCCGAAGCCGAAGCGCAGGAACGCCAGACCCAGGCCGCACGTGGCACGCCCGAGCAGCAGGATAACGAGCGTGGCAAGCAGGCCGCCCTGGCCAACATTGCCTCAAGCATGAAAGCCGCCGGTATTGAAAAAGAAAGCGGCGGCGGCCTGTTCCAGTTGCGCAGCGTCGGCGCGCACAATGCCGAGTTTCTGTTCCGCGGCTGGAAAAAAGAAGCCGGGCGCAACTGGAGCCAGGTGCTCAACGTCGAACAGGGCAGCGAAATAGATGTGCGCATCGCCGTGGTCAAGAAGATGATCGAGATCATCCGCGAGCACACCCAGGACGATTTCACCTGGCAATCGCAGCGTCTGGGCAAGACCATCACGCTCAGCGCCAAGCCAGCCGATTCGGCCGGACTGCAGCAATTCCTGTTGCGCGAATTTTTTCCGGATTACAGCCCGCCCCGACGCTAGGAGTCTTGCGGCCCAGCTTGCCCGAACCCGACTAACGCAATAGACTCTGCGCATTCCAACTCGGGCCAATAACGATGCGTATCCTGCTTGCCGAAGACGACAGTGTGCTGGCCGATGGCTTGACGCGCTCGCTGCGCCAGTCCGGGTATGCGACCGATTGCGTGAACAACGGGGTCGAAGCTGATCTCGCCTTATCCACGCAGGATTTCGATTTGCTGATCCTCGACCTGGGCTTGCCGCGCATGTCGGGGCTGGAAGTGCTGCGCAAGCTGCGCGCCCGCAATTCCCATTTGCCGGTACTGATCCTGACCGCTGCCGATTCGATCGAGCAGCGGGTCAAAGGCCTCGACCTCGGTGCCGATGACTACATGGCCAAGCCGTTTGCGCTGTCCGAACTCGAAGCCCGCGTGCGCGCCCTGACCCGCCGTGGCGTCGGCGGCGGACCGACCGTGGTGCGGCACGGGCCGCTGTCCTACGATCAGGTCGGCCGGATTGCCTACCTCAACGAGCAGATGCTGGACCTGTCGGCGCGCGAACTCGGGTTGCTCGAAGTGCTGCTGCAACGCACCGGCCGGCTGGTATCGAAAGAACAGCTGGTCGATCACCTGTGCGAATGGGGCGAAGAAGTCAGCAACAACGCCATCGAAGTCTACGTCCATCGATTGCGCAAGAAGATCGAGTTCGGCGGCGTACGGATTGCGACGGTGCGCGGCCTCGGCTATTGCCTCGAAAAATACATCGACGTGCCGGCCGTGTCCTGACATGGTGAAGCGGGCCATGCCAGACCCGGCCGGCCAGTCCGGCATTGACGGCACCGACGAGCCTATCCGGCGCTCGCTGTTCGGCGAAATCCTCGACTGGATGCTGGTGCCGCTGCTGCTGCTATGGCCGATGAGTATCGCCATCACCTATCTGGTCGCAAAATCGATTGCCAACCAGCCGTTTGACCGCGCCCTCGACGATAGCGTGACGGTGCTGTCGCAGCAGGTGCGGGAAGTCGATGGCAAGGTGGTCGCGCTATTGCCAGGCGTCGCGCGAGACATCCTGCGTGCCGAAGAAGTCGATACCGTGTATTACCAGGTGCGCGGTATCGATGGCGAAGTCATCGATGGCGATCACGACATGGCCGCGCCGGCCGAGGAAGACAGCACGCCCACCAGCACAGTCCAGTTTCGCGATGAGCGCATCCACGGCACCGAAGTGCGGATCGCCTATGTGCAGGTCGACCTGCGTTCCTCCCGTCTGGCCCGCGAACAGGCCGGCGATGCGCTCACCGAACCGCGCGTGGCGCTGGTGCAGGTCGGCGAAACACTGGACAAACGGGCTCAACTGGCCAACGAAATCATCAAGGGCGTGATCCTGCCGCAATTTATTATCCTGCCGCTGGCGCTGGCGCTGGTCTGGTTTGCGCTGGCACGCGGGCTGGCACCGCTGGCCGAACTGCAGCAGCGTATCCGTGCGCGCCGGCCGGACGACCTCAGCCCGATCGATTCGGGCCAGGTGCCGGAAGAAATCTCGCCGCTGGTGCGTTCGCTCAACGACATGCTCGAACGGCTATCCAAAACCATCGATCTGCAAAAGCGCTTCATTGCCGATGCCGCCCATCAGATGAAGACGCCGCTGGCCGGCATGCGCATGCAGTCCGAACTGGCGTTGCGCCAGACCTCGCAAGACGAAATCCATCGTTCGCTGGAACAGCTGTCCAAAAGCTCCGAAGCAGCGACCCGCCTGATCAACCAGCTGCTCTCGCTGGCCCATGCCGAAAACCGTTCCGTGCGGGCGCGTGCTTTCGAGCCGATCGAACTGTGCGAACTGGCGCGCGACGTCGTACAGGAATGGGTGCCGGCGGCCATCGTCAGACAGATCGATATCGGCTTCGAGCAACCGGGCCATCCGGTCATGACCAAAGGCAATGCGATGTTATTGCGCGAACTGTTAAGCAACCTGATCGACAATGCGCTGCGCTACACACCGCCCGACGGCAGCGTCACCATCCGCGTGCGCACCGACGAAGACCGTCAGCAGGCGATGCTGGAAATCGAAGACACCGGACCCGGCATCGCGGCAACCGAACGCAGCCACGTTTTCGAACGCTTTTACCGCATCCTCGGCAGCAACGTCGAGGGCAGCGGTCTGGGTCTGGCGATCGTGCGCGAAATCGCCTTGCAGCATGATGCCGAAGTCGATGTCTTCAGCAATCCGCACTGCCATGATCCGAAAAGTCCGGGCAGCCTGTTCCGCGTCACGCTGCCGATGGCCGGTGCGCTGGCGTTCATCGAGGATATTGGCTGATGCGCGAATTTCTGCCCGGCGCACCGCTCGACGCCGCCGCCCACTGGCGCCTGACCCGGCGATTGTCGCTGCAATTGCTGGCCGGCTGGTTCGTCATCACGGTCACGATCATCTGGTTTGCCCGCGAACTCGATGCGCTGGTCGTGTTTGGCTGGCCGCTCTCTTTTTACATGGCGGCGCAAGGCGCGACGCTGATCTATGTCGCGCTGGTCGGCGTTTATGCGTGGCGCATGCGGTCTCTGGATCGCCGCTACGTGCCGGAGCCTGATGATGCGTGACAAGCTTTTTGCCAGCCGCCTGAAAACCTACTACGCGTGGTTTACCGTGTGCTTCGTGCTGTTCTTGCTGACCCTGGCGATCCTCGAAAAGGAAGGCATGCCGCGCATCTGGATCGGTTACCTGTTCCTGTTTGCCACCATCGTCATGTACGCCGGCATCGGCGTGATCAGCCGCACCGCCGACGTCACCGAATACTACGTCGCAGGAAGGCGCGTGCCCGCCATCTTCAATGGCATGGCGACTGCTGCCGACTGGATGTCGGCGGCGAGCTTCCTGAGTCTGGCCGGCGGCCTTTACCTGCAAGGATTCGACGGCCTGGCGTATGTGATGGGCTGGACCGGCGGCTTCGTGCTGGTGGCGTTGCTGGTGGCACCGTACCTGCGCAAGTTCGGCCATTACACGGTGCCCGACTATCTGGCCGCGCGCTACGGTGGCCGCTACGGCAATGACATGGTGCGCACGCTATCCGTGTTCGCCACGGTGATTGTGTCGTTCACGTATGTGGTGGCGCAGATTTATGGCGTCGGGCTGATCACCTCGCGCTTTACCGGGGTCGATTTCTCGGTCGGGATTTTTCTCGGACTGGCCAGCATTCTGGTCTGCTCGTTCCTCGGCGGCATGCGCGCAGTGACCTGGACCCAGGTCGCGCAATACCTGATCATGCTCATTGCCTACATGATTCCGGTAGTCTGGATGTCGGTCAAGCACACCAGCGTGCCGGTGCCGCAGGTGGCGTATGGCACGGCGCTATCGGCCTTGAGCCAACGTGAAAAAATCCTCAATGCCGATCCGAAAGAGCAGCAGGTGCGCGACGTGTTCCGACAGCGCGCTGCCGAGCTCGATGGGCGCATCGCGAAGTTGCCGGTATCGTGGTCGGACGGCCTGTTCGATGCCAGACGCCGGGTCGAACAGCTCAAGCGCGATAACGCCACGCTGATCGACATCCGCAGCGCCAGCCGGGCGCTGGCAGCGTATCCGAAAGATAGCGGCGAGGCGCAGCGCTTGTGGACCGAGTCACGTAACAATTACCTGGCCCGCGCCGCGCCGATCCTGCCGCACGCGAGGCCGTTCCCGGCGGCCGACGCCGCTGCATCCGACAGCAAGCGCAACAACTTCCTGGCGCTGGTGCTGTGCCTGATGATGGGGACGGCGGCGCTGCCGCACGTGCTGGTGCGCTTCTACACGACGCCCTCGGTGCATCAGGCCCGCAAGTCGGTTTTCTGGACGCTGTTTTTCATCATGTTGCTGTACATCACGATTCCGGCACTGGCGGTGCTGGTCAAGCTCGACATCTACAGCACGCTGGTTGGTTCCGAGTTCTCGCACTTGCCTGGCTGGGTCTCGTATTGGGCCAACCTCGACAAGCTGCATCCGCTGGTGAGCATCGTCGACATCAACCACGACGGCATCGTGCAACTGGCCGAGGTCGTGCTCGACGGCGATATCGTGGTGCTGGCCACGCCGGAAATCGCCGGTCTGCCCTACGTGATCTCGGGTCTGATCGCCGCTGGCGGACTGGCCGCGGCGCTGTCGACCGCCGATGGCTTGCTGCTGACAATTGCCAGCGCACTCTCGCACGACATCTACTACAAGAAAATCGACCCGACCGCTTCGACCCAGAAGCGTGTGACCATTTCGAAACTGCTGCTGCTGGTAGTCGCACTGGTGGCAGCCTATGTCGCCTCGCTCAAACCTGGCAATATTTTGTCGATGGTCGGCGCGGCATTTTCGCTGGCGGCCTCGATGCTGTTCCCGGCGCTGGCGCTGGGTATTTTCTGGAAACGGGCGAACCAGCCCGGTGCGATCGCCGGCATGCTCGCTGGCCTGGTGGTGTGCGTGACGTATATGCTGCGCACCTATCCGGCGCTCGGAGGCTCGGTTGCGGGGCAGTGGTTCCAGATTGCACCAATATCGGCAGGCATCTTCGGCGTGCCGGCGGGGTTCCTCGCGCTGATTATCGTCAGCCTGATGACACCGGCACCGGACCAGCACACCCTGGCGCTGATCGATCGCCTGCGAAAACCCGAATAGCGACCTTAGTCACATACGCAAGCAGATCGTCGTATCGGCTGGCACATTTCTTGATATCCTGTCACTAGGCCCGCCGCACGCAACGCGTCGCGGCGTCATCAGAAAAACTGCAATGGGACACAGCATGGCGAATTTTTTCGATGAGATGTATTCCGGTGACACCGCTGGCATACGAGAGCACTATCAGGAATTCCAGAACTGGCTGACAGAGCAACCCGCCACGATCATCGCCCGCAAGCAGGCCGAAGCCGACCTGATCTTCCGCCGCGTCGGCATCACGTTTGCCGTGTACGGCGACGACACCGACGACGATGCGGGCACCGAACGGCTGATTCCGTTCGATATCATTCCGCGCATCATCACCGCTGCCGAATGGGCGCATCTCGAAACCGGACTGGTGCAGCGTGTCAAAGCGCTCAACATGTTCCTGCACGACATCTATCACGACCAGAAAATCATCAAGGCCGGCGTCATCCCGGCCGAGCAGATTTACAAGAACGCCCAGTACCGACCGGAGATGCAAAACGTCTCGGTGGTCAACGACATCTATGCCCACATCGCCGGCGTAGATATCGTGCGTGCCGGTGCCGGCGAATTCTATGTGCTCGAAGATAACCTGCGGGTGCCGTCGGGCGTGTCGTACATGCTGGAAAACCGCAAGATGATGATGCGGCTGTTCCCCGATTTGTTCGTGCGCCACCAGATCGCGCCGGTCGCGCATTATCCCGACATGTTGCTCGACAACCTGCGCTCGGTCGCACCGGTCGGCGTGATTGATCCGACCGTGGTCGTGATGTCACCGGGAATGTACAACTCGGCCTATTTCGAACATGCATTCCTGGCCCAGCAAATGGGCGTCGAACTGGTCGAAGGCAAGGACATGTTCGTCGACGATAACCTGGTCTTCATGCGCACCACGCGCGGGCCGCAACGGGTCGACGTGATTTATCGCCGCCTTGATGACGACTTCCTCGATCCGAAAGCCTTTCGGCCCGACTCGGCGCTGGGTGTACCGGGCTTGCTGGAAGCGTATCGCGAGGGCGGTGTCACGCTGGCCAACGCGATCGGTACCGGCGTGGCTGACGACAAGTCGATCTATCCGTTTGTGCCGGAAATGGTGCGCTTCTACCTGAGCGAAGAACCCATCCTCAACAACGTGCCGACCTTCCAGTGCCGCAAAAAAGAGGACCTCGCTTACACGCTGGCCCATCTGCCTGAACTGGTGGTCAAGGAAGTCCACGGTGCCGGCGGTTACGGCATGCTGGTCGGCCCGGCGGCCACGCACGCCGAGATCGAAGATTTCCGCGCCCGCCTGATTGCCAAGCCCGAAGGCTATATTGCCCAGCCAACGCTGGCCCTGTCGGCCTGCCCGACCTACGTCAAGGCCGGCATTGCGCCGCGCCACATCGACCTGCGCCCGTTCGTGCTGTCCGGAAAAACCGTCTCGATGGTGCCCGGCGGCCTCACGCGCGTGGCCCTCAAAGACGGTTCCCTGGTAGTCAATTCCTCCCAGGGCGGCGGCACCAAAGATACCTGGATTCTGGAGAAATGACATGCTGAGCCGCACCGCTGACCACTTGTTCTGGATGGCCCGTTATACCGAACGCGCCGAAAATACCGCGCGCATGCTCGACGTCAATACCGAAACCGGCTTGCTGCCGCAATCGAAGGACGCCGCCATGCGCGGCTGGCGCGCACTGCTCGAAATATCCGAGCTGCAGGAATTATTCGATCGCAAATATCCGAAGCTCACGCCCAAGGATGTGCTTGATTTCATGGTCAAGGACATGAGCAATCCGTCCTCGATCGCCTCGTGCCTGAAACAGGCGCGCGAAAATGCCCGCGCCGTGCGCGGCACGCTGACCACCGAAGTCTGGGAAACCCACAACGCCACCTGGCTGGAGTTGCAGGGCAAACTGCGCGATGGCGAACTGGAAGAAGACCCGATCAAGCTGTTCGAATGGGTCAAATACCGCTCGCACCTGTCGCGCGGCGTCACCATCGGCACCACGCTCAAGGATGAAGCGTTCTACTTCATCCGCATCGGTACCTTCCTGGAACGGGCCGACAACACCGCCCGCATCCTCGATGTGAAATTTCATGGCACCGGCCCGGACCAGCCCCAGCCGCACGACCAGCAGATCGATTTTTATTACTGGGCTGCGCTGCTGCGCTCGGTCTCGGCGTTCGAAATCTACCGCAAGGTATATCGCGACGTCATCACCCCGGCCCGCGTAGCCGAGTTGCTGATCCTGCGCGAAAACATGCCGCGCTCGCTGCTGGCCTGCATGACCGAACTGGTCTGCAACCTGCAATATGTCGGGACCGATGCCTCGCGCGAAACCGAACGACTGGCCGGCATCCTCAAGTCCGAGTTGCAATATGGACGAATTGCCGACATCCAGGCCGCTGGTCTGGACAACTATCTGACCGAATTCCTGGAACGGATCGGTGACCTTGGCGCTCGCGTCAGCCGCGACTTTCTGGTGCCGCTGGCGGCCTGAGCGGAAAGGACTGGCGATGATTTCCTGCGCGGGGAGTCATCGCTAAATTTTATTTCTGAAAAGCAAATTTCTTAAAAGAAAATCTCCATAACCTTCTGTAGAATCGTTTACTTGTTTTATTACAGGTACGCCCAATGACTTATTGCGTTGCCATGCGTCTCGACGCTGGTCTGGTTTTCTTGTCGGACTCCCGCACCAACGCCGGAGTGGACCACGTTGG
>CANFED010000160.1 GCA_947445995.1 Oxalobacteraceae bacterium
AGGTCGCGGTTCAGGTCGAGCAGGATGGTGTTGGTACGGGTGATCGCATCGAACAGTTCAGCCATGTAATCGTGCGGTTCGATCTGGATCGTGTACGGGTTGTAGGTCAGGCCAAGACGCTGTTCGATGACCTCGCGTGAGAAATTTTCCCAGTCAAAATCAGGATAGGCTGACAGGTGTGCGTTGTAATTGCCGACAGCGCCATTCATCTTGCCGAGAATTTCGACGGCAGCGATGCGCTGTTCGGCACGCCGCAGGCGCGCCACGACGTTGGCGATTTCCTTGCCGAGCGTGGTCGGGCTGGCCGGTTGGCCGTGGGTACGCGAGAGCATCGGCAGCGCCGCATTGTCATGTGCCAGCGCGGTCAGCTTGGCAATCACTGCGTGCAGTGCCGGCAGCACGACCTCGTTGCGGGCGGCCTTGAGCATCATCCCGTGCGAGGTATTGTTGATGTCTTCGGAGGTGCAGGCGAAGTGGATGAACTCGGACGCCGTGACCAGTTCAGGGACATCCTTGACCTGTTCCTTGAGCCAGTATTCGACGGCTTTCACATCATGGTTGGTGACGGCTTCGATGGCCTTGATGCGGGCGGCATCGGTTTCGCTGAAATCGCTGGCGAGCTTGTCGAGCAGGGCGCTGGCCGCTGGCGAGAACGGTTTGATTTCGTTAAAGCCCGCTTGCGCCAGCGCCTGTAGCCATGAAATCTCTACTTTCACGCGGTGATGCATGAACCCGGTTTCGGACAAGATAGGGCGCAGGGCATCGGTTTTGGCGGCATAGCGACCATCGAGCGGGGACAGGGCGGAAAGGGGAGACAAAGGCATGTGGGACGCTCGGCTGACGAAAAAGGGAAGGGCGGATTTTACCACCCGCAGCGTGCGTCCTTGTCAAAAAGCGCGCTTGCGAAGCGGCCGGGATTGGGTCGTGTTCAGCGCTGTTCCGTCAAGGATCAACGCAAGCTGGTCGATGACGGATTGGGCGGTGATGAGCTTGCTACATTCGAATTGCCGGGCAGTTTTTTTGTGCTCCGGACACCAGTTCCAGTTGGCAGCAACCAGCCGGGTTTTATTGAAGCATCCCGAGTACGCGCCGGCGGAAGCCGCTACCCGGTAAGTGTTACTTTGACATTCGCAAAATTTTTCAGAAAAATCTGAAATCAGGATGGTGGGTGTGTCAGTCGCCCAACTCAGCCAGCCCGATCCGCTGCCGATACCGATAAAGGCAGTCGATTGATAACCTTTCACATGGCGCGATGATGGTCTTCAATTGCGGAAATCTGTTCGCCAGAGAGGATTTGTCATCCATCGATCCGGCTCTCCGGAGCGGCACTCCGGAAGGTTCCGGAAGCACTCTGGCCGATGCTATAATCCGAAAAAATCCACCCTCTAAGTGTCTATGAAACTCATCGGATCTCTGGCCAGTCCCTACGTGCGAAAAGTCCGTGTCGTGTTGGCAGAAAAAAAACTGGATTACGAGTTTGTACTGGAGGATGTCTGGTCTGCGGACAGCACGATCCTGGCGTCCAATCCGTTGGGCAAGGTTCCTTGCCTGATCCTGGAAGACGGCACGGCAATGTTTGATTCACGCGTGATTGTCGAGTACCTCGACACACTCACGCCGGTCGGTAAGCTGTTGCCGCCACCGGGTCGCGATCGGGCTGGCGTCAAATGCTGGGAAGCGCTGGCCGATGGGGTGTGCGATGCCGCAGTCCTGGTCCGGCTGGAAAAAACGCAGCGCCCGGAGGCGCTGCAAAGTCAATCCTGGATCGATCGCCAGACCCTGAAAATCAACGCCGGTATCAAGGCGATGTCAATCGGGCTGGCCGAGACCGCTTTTTGCGCCGGCAACCAGTACACGCTGGCGGATGTTGCCGTTTGTTGCACGCTGGGATGGCTAACGTTTCGTTTTCCCGACATCGACTGGCGTACCGATTACCCGAACCTGGCCAGGCTGGCTGACAAGGTGGGCGAGCGTGCCTCGTTCAGGGACACGCTGCCTCAATAAGGCCAGTCTGATGTGACCTGGTTTGCCTGCCAGTCAATATTGTCCGCCGCTTGCCTGGGAGCTGTAAGTTCTGGACTGGACTGTCCTAGCAGATTTAGATTATGTCGTTAGGAATCATGGCGGTAAAACTTGCTGTGATTGCGGCAGCATCAGCGACCGCCTGTCGTGCCTGAGCTTGCAAGTCCGCCTGAGCTTGCCACTCTTTTTGCCTGTAAGCATCGGCTGATTGCGTGATGATATCGGCGTTGGTCAGTACATTGTTGAGGGTACCGTTGCTGTTGGTATCGGACGTGGTATTGGGATCGGGCTTGGTATTTGTATCGGGCTTGGTAGTGGTATCGGGCGCATTATTGGGCTTGACGGTTTGACCGACAGGCTTATTAGGATTAGGCATGATTTAGCTCCTTAAAAAAGATCATGTTGTTCCGGATAGAACACTGATCAGTGGCAAGCGTGCAATGATGAGTTCCGCCACTGTGGCCGGGACGATGATGACTTGCCACCGCTCCTGTATTGCACCAAGCCAGCAGTGGAGGTGCTATGACACCAGCTAATTCGCAATAATCCCGCCGCCCAGACAGACATCGTTCCGGTACAGTACCGCTGATTGTCCCGGCGTCACCGCCCATTGGCTGGCATCGAATGCCAGCTGCATGCGCTGCGGATCGACCATGCGGAAGCCGCATGGCATGTCGGCCTGGCGATAACGGGTCTTGGCGGATAGCTGATCGTCGACCGGCGGCGTGCCGGCGATCCAGCTCAGTTGCTCGGCCTCAAGGCGGGCCGACAAGAGCCAGGGATGGTCATGACCCTGCACTACGTACAGCGTGTTGGACGCCATATCCTTACGCGCGACATACCAGGCATCGCTGCTGCCGTCAGCATTCTGGTGCGACTTGATGCCGCCGATGCCGATACCTTTGCGCTGACCCAGCGTATAAAAACTCAGGCCGACGTGTTCGCCTACCGTATCGCCTTCCGGCGTTTTCATCGGGCCTGGCTGGTACGACAGATAACGATTCAGAAATTCGCGGAAGGGCCGTTCGCCGATGAAGCAGATGCCGGTCGAGTCTTTTTTGGCTGCGTTCGGCAAGCCAAGCTGTTCGGCCATCTTGCGCACTTCGGTCTTGCGGATTTCACCGAGCGGGAACAGCGTCTTCGAGAGCTGGGCCTGATTGAGCCGGTGCAGGAAGTAACTCTGGTCCTTGGTGTGATCGACGGCCTTCAATAGTTCGAAGCTGCCTGGCGCGACAATCGATTCGCGCACGCGCGCGTAATGGCCGGTGGCAATCAGGTCTGCACCGAGGTGCATCGCATGGTCGAGGAACGCCTTGAACTTGATTTCGGCATTGCACAGCACATCCGGGTTCGGCGTGCGGCCGGCCTGATATTCACGCAGGAATTCGGCGAAGACGCGGTCCTTGTATTCCGCCGAAAAATTGACCGCCTCGATATCGATGCCCAGCACGTCGGCCACGCTGACCGCATCAATCCAGTCCTGACGGGTCGAGCAGTACTCGGCATCGTCGTCGTCTTCCCAGTTTTTCATGAACAGGCCGATCACTTCGTAGCCCTGTTCTTTCAGCAGCGCTGCCGATACCGACGAGTCAACGCCACCGGATAATCCGATCACCACTTTCTTTTTGCTCATTGCGCACTACCTGTCTTGTCTTCAGAAAATCGAGGGAGCACTGTACAGCATTGACAGGGGGATGCGCTTGCCAGCCAGATAATCATCAACGCACAGCAGCACAATATCGCTGCGATGCGTGGCTCGCGTGGCGACCAGTTCGTCGTAGGACATCCAGAGCGTGCGGATGATGCCGTGGTCCAGCGGCTGGTCGTGCACGGCACCGGCGTGGCCGCAAAAGGTGAAGCGCAAATAGGTTACGTCGATGCCGCTGCGCACCGACAAGTAGCGCGCCATATAAAAACCGACCAGTGCGGTCGGGATGAAGTCATGGGCTGTTTCTTCCAGGGTCTCGCGGATCACGGCCTGTTCCAGCGATTCGCGCGCATCAAGATGACCGGCGGGCTGGTTGAAGCGGATGCCATCGCTGGTTTCTTCTTCGACCATCAGGAACAGGCCATTGCGCTCGATGATCGCAGCAACGGTGACGGATGGTTTCCATTGATTGGACATAGGTTCCCCTGAAAGTGGGGCCATTTTACCGTGGCATTTCGACGTGATGGTGGCGTTTCGGTTGCCACTTTTGGTTAAGATGTTTGTTCTGTTACTGTGCCCCAACTAAAGGCGCTTTAATCGTGCGCAAGTTTTTTTAGCAAGCATTTGGTGAATCCTGAAAAAAACGGCAAAATCAGACACCTTTTTTTCATCTGCACGACGCCAACGACAACCAACAACAAGGAACATCCCATGAAAATCGGCATACCCGCCGAAACGCGGAACGGAGAAACCCGCGTTGCCGCTACCCCCGAGACGGTCAAGAAACTGATCGCCGCCAAACACACCGTCGTCGTCCAGTCCGGTGCTGGCATCAGTGCCAGCGTCACTGACGAATCTTTTGTTGCCGCCGGAGCCACCATCGGTAGCGCCGCTGAGGCATTCGCCGCAGCGATGGTGCTCAAGGTACGTGCACCGAGCGCCGACGAATTGCCGCTGATGGCCTCGGGTACGGTCGTCATCGGCATGCTCAACCCGTTTGATACCGACAATACCGCAGCGATGGCCGCGCAAGGGTTGTCGGCCTTCGCGCTCGAAGCCGTGCCGCGCATCACGCGGGCGCAATCGATGGATGTGCTGTCTTCGCAGGCCAACATCGCCGGCTACAAGTCGGTGCTGCTGGCCGCGAACACCTATCAGCGCTTCATGCCGATGCTGATGACGGCCGCCGGTACCGTCAAGGCGGCACGGGTACTGATCATGGGTGTCGGCGTGGCCGGCCTGCAAGCCATCGCTACCGCCAAGCGTCTTGGCGCGATCATCGAGGCCTCGGATGTGCGTCCGTCGGTCAAGGAACAGGTCGAGTCACTCGGCGGAAAATTTCTTGACGTGCCGTACCTCACCGACGAAGAAAAAGAAATCGCCGAAGGCACGGGCGGCTATGCCCGTGCGATGCCGGCCGACTGGATGCGCCGGCAAGCCGAGCTGGTGCACGAGCGCGCCAAGCTGGCCGACATCATCATCACGACCGCGTTGATTCCGGGCCGCAAGGCACCGGTGCTGATCAGCGAAGACACCGTCAAGGCGATGAAGCCAGGCTCGGTCATCGTCGACATGGCCGTCGAGCAGGGCGGCAATTGTCCGCTGTCCGAACTCGGCAAGACCGTCATCAAGCATGGCGTGCACATCATCGGTGAGCCGAACCTGGCCATGCTGCTGGCGGCCGACGCGTCGGCGCTGTACGCGCGCAACGTGCTCGATTTCCTCAAGCTCATCGTCGATGCCGATGCCGCACTGGTGATCAATCGCGACGAGGAAATCGTCGCTGCCACGCTGCTGTGTTCGGGTGGCGAAGTGCTGCGTAAATAACTCAAATAGAAGAATCGAGGACATCATGGAAGTCAGCCACACCATCATTAACCTGATCATTTTCGTACTGGCGATTTACGTCGGCTACCACGTGGTCTGGACTGTTACTCCCGCGTTGCATACGCCGCTGATGGCGGTCACGAATGCGATCTCGGCCATCATCATCGTCGGCGCCATGCTCGCTGCCGGTCTCACCGAAGGCCGTCTCGGCCAGGTCATGGGCACACTCGCCGTGGCACTGGCTGCCGTCAATGTCTTCGGCGGTTTTCTGGTGACGCAACGCATGCTCGAAATGTTCAAGAAAAAAGAACCGAAGGTTGCCAAGGCACCGGTTGAAGGAAGCAAGTCATGAGCATGAACCTTGTCACGTTGCTGTATCTGATCGCTTCGGTCTGTTTCATCCAGGCTCTCAAAGGCCTGTCGCATCCATCGACCGCTCGGCGCGGCAATGCCTTCGGCATGGGTGGCATGGCGCTGGCCATCGTCACCACGATTGCGCTGATCATCAAACTGAAATCGGAAGCGATGGGCGCACCGCTGGGCTACGGCCTGGTGATTTTTGGCGTGGTCGTCGGCGGCGGTATCGGTGCCTATCTGGCACGCACTGTCGAAATGACAAAGATGCCGGAACTGGTCGCGGCGATGCATTCGCTCATCGGTCTGGCTGCTGTCTGTATCGCCGTGGCTGCCGTGTCGGAGCCGTGGGCCTTCAACATCGCGGCCCACGAGATGGCGATCCCGTTCGGCAATCGTCTCGAACTGTTCATCGGTACCTTTGTCGGCGCGATCACGTTTTCGGGTTCGGTCATTGCCTTTGGCAAGCTGTCAGGTAAATACAAGTTCCGCCTGTTCCAGGGCCAGCCGGTCAGTTTTCCGGGGCAGCATTTTTTGAATCTGGCGCTGGCAATTCTGATGGTCGGTTTCGGTTTGATCTTCTGCTTCGCACCGGGTACCGAACCGGCGTGGATTGCCTTCGTGCTGATGGCCATCATCGCCTTCGTGCTGGGCGTGCTGATCATCATCCCGATCGGTGGTGCCGACATGCCGGTGGTGGTGTCGATGCTCAACAGTTATTCGGGCTGGGCCGCAGCCGGGATCGGCTTCTCGCTGAACAATTCGATGCTGATCATTGCCGGGTCCCTGGTTGGTTCCAGCGGTGCAATCCTGTCGTACATCATGTGCAAGGCGATGAATCGCTCGTTCTTCAACGTGATTCTCGGCGGCTTCGGTGGTGACCCAGCGGTGGCTGCCGCCGTTGGTTCGCAAGCCGCACGTCCGGTCAAATCCGGCTCGGCCGACGACGCTGCTTTCCTGATGAGTAACGCCGAGACCGTCATCATCGTGCCGGGTTACGGCCTGGCCGTGGCGCGTGCCCAGCATGCATTGAAAGAGCTGACCGCCAAGCTGACCGAAAAGGGTGTGAGTGTCAAATACGCGATTCACCCGGTGGCCGGTCGCATGCCGGGACACATGAACGTGTTGCTGGCCGAGGCCGAAGTGCCCTACGACCAGGTCTTCGAGATGGACGACATCAACGGCGAATTCGCGCAAGCCGACGTGGTGCTGGTGCTGGGCGCGAACGACGTGGTCAACCCGGCTGCGAAAGATCCGAAATCATCGATTGCCGGCATGCCGATTCTGGAGGTCTACAAGGCCAAGACAGTCATCGTCAACAAGCGTTCGATGGCTTCCGGTTATGCCGGACTGGACAATGAACTGTTCTACATGGACAAGACGATGATGGTGTTTGGCGATGCCAAGAAGGTCATTGAAGAGATGGTGAAGGCCGTCGAGTAGATCCGTAGCGTGGGCACGCGTGCCCACGCGTATGCCCTACATTGTTTCTTCATTCGGCCTGAATCAATCAGGCCGAATGTTTTTGCGGACTCACCTCTGCCCGTACATCATTTGCTGCGCCAGCAGTTTGCGTGCCGGTGCGACCGCATCCATCAGCCCCAACGACAATCCCAGCAAGCCTTGCGACAACGTGCCTTCCGGCGCACTGGCGAAGACCCGCGCCATCGCATCCGTGACGCGGATGGTCATGCCGCGATCCTGGCTGCGCTGCGTGCCGAATGCTGCCAATGCTGCCGGGCTGACGTCGCTTGCCAGTAATCTGGCAAGCACCATCGCATCCCGTAATCCCAGATTCAGACCCTGACCGGCGACCGGATGCAGCGTCTGCGCGGCATTGCCGATGGCGATCGTGCGTGCGGTCGGTGCGACATGTGCGTTCAGGCCAAGCGGGTACACAAAGCGCTGCTGGCAATCGATGAAGTGACCGACCCGACCGCCGAATAACGCTGCGAGTTCGCTCAGGAACGCGCTGTCACCGAGCGTCATCAGGCGCCCGGCGGTGTCGCTGTGCGCACACCAGACGACCGCGTAGCCATCGTCTTGCGGCAGCAGTGCCAGCGGACCTTCCGAGGTGAACCGTTCGAACGCGCGCTGCATCAGCGGCGCACTGGTCGTGACATGCGTGACGATCGCGCTTTGCCGGTAATCGCGATGCAGCGTGCGCGCCGGCTGTTGCGCAAACACGCCGCCTTCGGCCTGGATCAGCACGCCGGCCCGCAAGCCGCTGCCGTCCTCGAAGCTCAGCGTAACGTGGTCGGGGTGCTCGTCGGTGGTGCTGACCTGCATCGGTCGACGCACTGCGATGCCGGCTTGCGCGGCCGCCGCTGACAAGGCCGACACCAGCGCACCATAGCGCGTGACATAGCCCAGCGCCGGCAAGTCGTAATCGGCACGATCGATTAGCGTGCGACCAAAATGGCCGCGCCGCGAGACATGGATCTGGGAGATGGCTTGCGCCGGTACCGGCCAGGCACCGACTTGTTCGAGGATTTGCCGGCTACCATACGACAGCGCGATCGAGCGCGGATCGGCGGCCGATTGGGCCGCTGTCTTCGCATCGATCAGGGCAATGCGCTCCGGCGCGACGCCGCGCTGCACCAGCAAACCCGTCAGCACCAGTCCGACCGGACCGGCACCGCAAACGGCGATATCGACGTCGGTCTGCATCAGGTGTTGCGCATCATGGCTTCGATGTCGGCGATGGTTTTCGGTGCATCACAGCTCATGATCTCGGCACCATCGGCGGTGACGGCGATATCGTCTTCGATGCGGATGCCGATGTTCCAGTACTGCTCCGGAATGCCGGGGGCTGGCCGCACGTAGATGCCGGGTTCGACCGTCAGCGTCATGCCGGGATGCAGGATGCGCCACGGCTTGTCGCCGCCAGTGCTGGTGGTGTCGTTGACTTCGCGGTATTCGCCGACATCATGCACGTCCATGCCCAGCCAGTGGCCGGTGCGGTGCATGTAGAAATGGCGGTAGTCGCCATTGGTGATGACGTCGTCGAGCGTGCCGACCTTGTTGGCATCGAGCAGGCCGGTATCGAGCATGCCTTGCGAGAGGACGCGCACGGCGGCGTCATGACCATCCATGAAGCGCTTGCCGGGCCGGGTTGCAGCTATGGCCGCGTGCTGGGCCGCCAGCACCAGTTCATACAGCGTGGTTTGCGCTGGCGTAAAGCGGCCGTTGGCCGGGAAGGTCCGTGTAATGTCGGAGGCGTAACCGTCGAGTTCGCACCCGGCATCGATCAGCACCAGGTCACCGTCTTGCAGGACCGTGGC
>CANFED010000161.1 GCA_947445995.1 Oxalobacteraceae bacterium
GCAACGTCCTGTGCAACGCGGGCGCGGGCTGGGACGGCCCGACCGGCATCGGCAGCCCGAACGGCACCGCGCTCGGCGGCGGTGGCGGTGGCGGCGGCGGTGGCGGCGGCGGTGGTGGCGGCGGCGGTGGTGGCGGCGGCGGCGGCGGTGGTGGCGGCGGCGGCGGCGGCGGCGGCGGCGGTGGTGGCGGCGGCGGCGGTGGTGGCGGCGGTGGTGGCGGCGGCGGTGGTGGTGGCGGCGGCGGCGGCGGTGGTGGCGGCGGCGGTGGTGGTGGCGGTGGTGGCGGCGGCGGTGGTGGCGGTGGTGGTGGTGGTGGTGGTGGTGGTGGTGGTGGCTGTATTGTTGGGGTGAATACCTCACAAACCTTGAGTTTTCCAACTAGAGGATCGGAGCCGAAGAATGCATTGGTACACGACGCAGGGCCCGAGACTGTCCGCTCAATCCATGAATTATTGAGACCATATCGAACACGCCGGGATCCGGAGACGGTGAAGTTAGTTCGCTCCACGGCAACCTGAGACCAGAGATTCGGCGTTTGTGGTCCCTTGGTGATGATCAGCGTTAGTGTGGCGACCGGACCAGCCGGTCCGTTACCGTTGTCACTTGAAAACGGCTTGGCACTGATCACATAGGTGCCCGCGTCCGGCTTCCACTTGAAGTAGGAGCCGCTTCGATCAGACTTGTACGCAAAGGGAGCGTGGTACTCCGTGTGCCGGCCTCCTGCCGTATCTGTGAAGAGCACGCTTTTGGCACCGCTCACATTGGCTCGTACGTTAATGTTGGGGGTGTTATCAATCGAGACCGAGCCGCTTGACGCGAAGGTGGCAATGTCGTCACCGGTGTCCGCGTTGACGACGGTGAAGTTGTTCACTGTCTGCGCCGAAACCCACATCGGCGCGGACATCAAGGTCCCGCATAAAATTGTTCTGCATGAATTTGAGATGTTCACTTTTTCCTCCTTGTAAAAATGTTATTAAAGTATTGGTAAGCTGATAAGGACGTGGTTGGGCGACCACTTGCCGTAGCCGCCCGAACGACGTTTAAGGGCTGACCACGAATGTCCCAAGGGTCAGCCATCCACTGCGTTGCTGGTCTTGGGTCGTGTTGGCAAACTTCAATGCTTTACCCCCTGGCATGGGATTCATCACTCCCATGAGCAGCGTGTAAGTACCCGAAGTCAAACCAGGGTTGGCAACATTAAAAGTCCAGGTGCTGGGTGAGCCAGGGAGAGCCGTGGTGAGATCCCAGTCCATCGCCCATGTCTTGAGATTTCCGGTGCCATCCAGAGCCGCCATCTGCACCGTCCATGGGTAATAGAAAGGTGCGACGCCACGGTTTTCGATCGTCACCGTGCCGTGCAGGGCTTGATTCGCTCCCAGCGGGTTCAGCGTTGCGCTCGGAATGTGCAGGGTGTAGCCGAGTGACTGTGCTCCTGTGATGGCGCGTTGCAACTGCGTTCCGGAAAGCCCGCCCGATACCGCACCCTGGTTAATCATCCATGACGCGTGTGTAGTCGCCACGGAAAGATCGAAGCCCTGTCCTGCAGGCGTGCAAGGGACGTCATTCCAGATGCAGTTCTGTACCTCAGGGCGTACTTCGCCACCGACGGGAGCTCTCTTCCAGACGCTTTGCAGGCCTGCAGCCACGACTTTTGGCCAGAAATTCCCATTGCTTGGTCCCAGGGTTTGATAGGCAAAGGAATCATCATGGAAACCCAGGCGAGGTCTATCCATGGCGACGCCGGCCTTGGGTTCCCGAGCAAGAATCTTCATGTTGGGGAAGGCGCGCTCGTAGGCATCCAGCACTTTCGTCATCACGGCCGGTGAGGCATTCAGGTTATTTTGCGGGTAGGTATGCCACTCTCCCCATTTCCCCAGAAGACCTGCAGTAATGAAGCCGATACGCGGATCTTTGTCATAGCGTGTGCCCAGTGCTGCGATGAAGTTAGACAGAGCTGTTTGCAAGTCGGGGTTGTTGTAATCCGGGCTGGAGCCGTTTCCATAGGATGTCATTGGTACACCGGACAGGAAGCCGGGCATGCCGGATGGTGAACCGGGGTAATCCAGATAGACGCGGAAGGTCGCCTGATGACCTCGGGCCGCAATGGCACTGATGCGAGATTCAAGCGCACTCCAGTCAAAGGCATTGAAGCCGACCTGGATATCCTTCAGAGGGATATAGAACCACTCCATGCTGTGCGGGAAAGTGTACGAACCCGCATAGGGCAGGAAGCCCTTCAATGGATTATCTGCGGCGGCGGCCTGGTAGGACAGAGTGAAGTTCTTGGCTTGGCTCGAAGCTGGAGCCGACACGTTGATGCGTGCTTCATCGAAAGCCGTATTGCCCTGATTGTCTTTTGCCGTGAGACGGAACAGGTAAGTGCCCGCGACAAGCCCACTGACGCTGAGTTTCGTACCATTGGATGCGCTGATTGACGCATTATTCGGCCCCGATACCTGAGTCCAGATAGTGCTGACAGCGGTCCCGTCCACATTGCTGGCGCTGCCGGCGAGGGTTGCCGTGTTGAGAGGCAGGGTTAGTGCCATGTCCGCACCGGCACTTACCGTGGGGGCATGCAGGATCTGTGGTGGTGGTGCCACTATTGGAGTCACGTAAGCGGCAATATCACTCGCATTTTGTGCCGAAATGCTGGCTTTCAAAAAGCCCATTCCACCGGTGTTGTTTTTGATCGCGTTAGTAATCGCAGTGGCACTCGTGGCATTCAGTATCTTGTGGACGTTGGCCGCAGGGGACGTACCGTGGCAACTGGCGCAATTGGATGCGTACAACGCCTGGCCAGCAGCGATCGACGGTGGCGGCGGCGGCGGCGGTGGCGGTGGTGGTGGCGGCGGCGGCGGCGGTGGCGGTGGTGGTGGCGGCGGCGGTGGCGGCAGCGGTGGCGGCAGCGGCGGCGATGGTGGTGGCGGTGGCGGTGGTGGTGGCGGTGGCGGTGGTGGTGGTTGTGGCGGTGGTACTGTTGTTGGTACTGGGTCGATCGTCAGTGTTAGTGTGGCCACCGGACCCGCCTGGCCGCTGCCGTTCTTACCAGAAAACGGTTTGGCATGAATGACGTAAGTGCCCGCAGCGGGGGTCCATTTTTTGTATACGCCCGATGAATCACCCTTGTACGAGTACGGCGCAACATTCTCTGTGTGGGTGGTAGTGCCGTCGGTAAAAACCACGCTCCTGACGCCGCTCGCATTGGCTCGTACGCCGATATTCATGTTGGCAGGCATCCGCCCGCTTGACGCGAATTGGGCAATTTCTTTGCCGGTACTTGCATTGACGATGGTGAAGCTCGTCACCGTCTGCGCTGCAACCAGCATTGGCGCGAACATCAATGCGCCCAAAGTAATCTTTCCACCAGTAGTTGATATGTTCATTTTCTATTTCCTAAAATCAGAATTGAAGGGATGCCACTACAAGTTGATGTCGACGTTTGGTAGCGACCGCTTGTCTCTTCCGGCCATGCCTGTCCAGGGGTGATCAAACGGCGCTACGCCGCGGTTTTCGCGGGCGACAGTGCCCCGTAGGGCTTGTCCCGCTGCGGACGATTCGACAGTTGCTTGTGAGATATGCAGGGTGTAGCCCATTGATCGGGCTGCTTCGGTGGCAAGTTGTCGCTGCTGTGCGCTAAACGTCCCCGCGAAAAGACTGTTGTTGAGCAACCAGGAAGCGCGGGTCGTCTTGATGGACAGATCCAACTCTTGCCCGGCCGGCGCGCAGGTTGGGTTATTCCAGATATTTCGCAGGCCTGCCATGGTGATTCTTGGCCAGAAGTGCCAGCCAGTTGGTCCCAACGTCTCATAGGCGAAGGAGCCATCGCCAAATCCGGGCAGGGGACGATCCTGGTTCGGATAATCCAGACTGTGCGGAAAAGAGTACGCGCCTTGGTAAGACATGAAGCCCTTCATCGGGTTATCTGCTGGCGCAGCGTTGTAGGAAAGGGCGAATGTCTGATGTGGCGTTGGCGCTGCTACCTGAACTGATGCGGGTATCGGTGCTGGCAGAACGCTGACTTGCGCCTCACCAAAAGCCACATTGCTGCTGGCGCTGAAAGTGGCAGCGCACTCTTTCACGGAGAAGATCGAAGTTAAAGAAGGAGCATTCCCCGTGCCGCCACAGGCCGATAGACAGACAGCTAATGCAAACACGAGGGGAAGAAATGCCGAATTTGTTTTCATGTCCATGCCTAGATTGTCGAGAGAGCGAAAGGTCGTAATCGCCGAGATAAGTGCGACCTGCGAAGAGGGCGCACCATGCCTGCTTGTTCTTTTAACCAATAGTAGTTATTCCTATTTATTTTCAGTATCTATTGTCCTGTGGAAATCTTCAAGCGCTTTATCTATGGCGTTTCTTTAAGCAACGCTCTTTCCGATTTGCCATTTATTGGGTCCGGATTTATCGAAACTTTGTCGCTCACATTGTAACTTTTGGTTTCTTTTAGCCCGTGTTTCGGGCCTGCCTATTATTTGTGCGGCATGCTTATCTTTACGCTAAGCAAAGATCGTCAGTACCTTGTCGTCACGGCGTTGTGTCGGCAAGACGAATTCAGATCACAGTTCTCGCGCTGGATGTTTTGCCAGCGCACAAACTGCGCCGTTCTTACACACGGTCGTCTTTGACTGTGGCGAACGGTTTGAACGGGTATCCCGACCACTATTTGTGGGTTCGGAATAATGGCTCTGCATACGGATGGATATTCGCTACACCGAGTCAGCTGAATGACGAAGCGATCTGCCAAAATGTTCCAGCGTGGCCAGTTTCGTCGTACCGCCCTTATCCAGGTTCAGCAGCAGCGGTCGTCCCGTTTTTTGCTTTTTCAGGTGGATTTTTCGTATAAGAAATGCTCGTCAGAATTGGTTGAAATTTGTTATCTCGGTTTCTGATACGAGTGACTTCGTGGAGTTCCCATTAATTTAGCTATGCGATCTGCAGATGTTCAATGTTGGTATAAAAATAATGTTTAATGTTGGTTTAAACATAAGTTTCGTGCGAAGAAAATTGCCGCTGGTTTGGGTTGCCTCGCCAGCACGGTATGGCCCGATCAAAGGTGGTCTGATTTTTTATAAGTATAAGGATCTGCCTGGAAGGTACAAATACAGGACTTGAAAGTAGCGTTTACTGGTGCACTGGTATGTCAGTGCAATGTCCTGCGGTTATTGCACCCCACGGTTGTTGCTACTTTTTAAAGCAAGCTGCATTTTGAAGTGACCTCTGTGCCGCATTGTCTATACTGATCTCACTTATTTGATGGAGTTACGCATGATGGAGCTGCCACGTACGCTGGATGAGATCACGGCTATGCCGGCCGCACAGGCCGATCTGCTGCGGTGCCGCATACACGTTCAATTGCCCGCTGCATGACGACTTCACCGATGCTGCTGGTGCGGCCAGCGGCCGAAGCCGACATCCCGGCACTGGTCAAGCTGGCCGCCGGGGCAACCGCTGGCGTGCACAGCCTGCCAATCACGCACGCTGCCATTGCGGATTCGGTTGAACGCTCGATCGCCTCTTTCGCTGCCGAGGTCGATGTGCCGGCCGACGAGACCTACACCTTCGTGCTCGAAGACAGCCGCAGCGGCGCGCTGCTCGGTACTGCCGCACTGGCAGCAACGGCGGGCAGCAACGGTACCTTCTTTGCCTTTCGCAACGACGTCATTCAGCAAGTCTCGCGCGATCTCGACATCCGCCATAGCGTGCGTGCGTTGACGCTAGGTTCCGGCCTGACCGGTCATTCCCAACTGTCGAGCTTCTATGTCGCCGGCACCGATCCGACCAGCGCGGCGCTGCTTTCGCGCGCACGGCTGATGTTCGCGGCGGTGGCACCGCAGCGCTTCAGAGAGCGCTTCTTTGCCTCGCTGGCGGGGATCACCGATTCGGCCGGCCGGTCGCCGTTTTGGGAAGCCCTGGGCCGCAAGTTTTTCCAGATCGATTTTCACGAGGCCGAACGGTTGATCGACGGCGGTCGCAACCCCAGCCTGATCATCGAACTGATGCCGCACTATCCGGTCTACGTGCCGCTGTTGCCGGAGGATGCGCAAGCCGCGATGGGGCAGGTCCATGCCGAGGGAGAATTGCCGTTGCAGATATTGACCGATGAGGGTTTCGAGGCCGACGAGTTCATCGATATCTTCGATGGCGGTCCCATCCTGCAGGCCCACAAGCACGCGCTGCGCGCCTTCACCGGATCGCGCCAGCGCCGCGTGATGGGATGCGGCGGACGTGCCGCGAACGCTACCTACCTCGTCAGCAATCTCTCCCAGCAGCAGTTCCGTGCCGTGCTGTGTGCGGCACCGGCCATCGATGCCTCGGACAGCATTGCGCTGTCGGCCGACGCGCGGCGCAGCTTGCAAGTCGCTCACGGCGACACCGTTCATTGCGTGAAATTATGACGACTACCGTGATGACCCCCAATGCCAGCTACTGCGTGGTGCGCGCCGTGCGCGCGCAAGACCTCGACGGCCTGATGACGATGGCCGGTCAGGTCGGTGGCGGCATGACCACCTTCAAGCCGGACCTGGCGATGCTGAGCAAGCGCGTCGACATCGCCTGCGCCTCGTTTGCCGAAACCATCGCGCCCGAACAGCGCGATTACCTGTTCGTGATGGAAGATATCCGCGACCACCGACTGGTCGGCGTGTGCGCGATCAAGGGCGCGGTCGGACTCGACGAGCCGTTCTACAACTACCGCATCGGCACGCTGGTGCATTCCAGTGTCGAACTCGATATTTTCTCGCGGATGGACACGCTGTATCTGTCCAACGACCTCACCGGCAGCGCCGAACTGTGCTCGCTGTTTCTGCATCCGGACTACCGCACCGGCAGCAATGGCAAGCTGCTGTCGAAGAGCCGCTTTCTGTTCATCGCCCAGTTTCCGCACTTGTTTCCGGCACGGCTGATTGCCGAGATGCGCGGCTTCCAGCGCAGCGATGGCACCTCGCCATTCTGGGATCACCTTGGCCAGCATTTTTTTCAGATGGACTTCGACCGTGCCGACGACCTCAGCAGCCTCGGCAAAAAATCCTTCATCGCCGAACTGATGCCGCGTCATCCGCTGTACGTCGCCTATCTGCCGGCGGTGGCGCAGGAAGTCATCGGCGTGGTGCATGTCGATACCGCACCGGCGCGCCGCTTGCTGGAACAGGAAGGCCTGCACTACGAAGGCTATGTTGATATCTTCGATGCCGGTCCGGTGCTGCAGGCACGCATCGGCGAACTGCGCGCGATACGCGAAAGTACGCTGGCCATCGTCGATGCTGCCGAGCCGGCCGAAACCGACCGCGCCATCCTCGTCGCCAACACGACGATGCATGATTTCCGCGTCATCGCCGCCCACACGCCGAACCAGCGTGAACGCATCGCGCTGTCGGCGCTGGAGCGTCAGTTACTGGCATGCGATCCGGGCGATCCGGTGCGCACGATGTCCCTCAATTCGAGCAGAAAGTAACCATGCACAGTCACTACATCAATGGCGAATGGATCAGCGGCAGCGGCGTCGAACTGGTCGTCATCAACCCCGCCAGCGGCGAGCCGGTCTGGCAGGGCACGCAGGCCGGCATCAATGAAATCGAGCGCGCCTGTCATGCCGCCCGCGCCGCGTTTTCCGGCTGGTCAATGACGCCGCTGGCCGAGCGCATTGCGATCGCCGTGCGCTTTCGCGACCTGCTGCGCGAGCACGTCGAAGCACTGGCGCAGACCATCGCGCAGGAAGTCGGCAAACCGCTGTGGGAGGCGCGTACCGAAGTCGCTTCGATGGCAGCCAAGGTCGATATTTCGGTGCAGTCGCACAGTGCCCGAACCGGCGAGACGGCCGCCACAGTGGCCGATGGCGTCGCGCTGTTGCGACACCGCCCGCATGGGGTGTTCGGCGTCTTTGGTCCCTACAATTTTCCCGGTCACCTGCCTAACGGGCACATCGTTCCGGCCCTGATCGCCGGCAATACGCTGGTCTTCAAACCCAGCGAATACGCACCCCAAACCGCGCTGATGACAACGCGGCTGTGGGCCGAAGCCGGCTTGCCGGCCGGTGTGCTCAACCTGCTCAATGGCGCACGCGACACCGGTGCCGCGCTGGCGCAGGACGCTACGCTGGACGGGATCCTGTTCACCGGCAGCTACCAGACCGGCGTGCTGTTGCATCGCCAGTTCGCCGGTCAGCCGGGCAAATTGCTGGCGCTCGAAATGGGTGGCAACAATGCACTGGTCGTGTGGGATGTGACCGACCTTGATGCGGCAGTTCATCATGCGATTTTTTCGGCCTTCGTCAGTGCCGGCCAGCGCTGTACCTGTGCGCGCCGTCTGATCGTCGAGCAGGGGCCGCGTGGCGATGCCTTCATTGCGCGGCTGGTCGAGGTTGCCGCCGCGATCCGGGTCGGTGCACCCGATGCCGAGCCGGCTCCGTTCATGGGACCGGTCGTGTCGGCTGCGATTGCGACACGTCTGCTGGCGGCGCAAGCCGAGCTGGTCGGACTGGGCGGCAAGGCCTTGCTGACCATGCGCCAGCTGGTGCCCGATACCGGTCTGCTGTCGGCCGGCATCGTCGACATGACCGGGGTCGATGGCGTGCCCGATGACGAGTATTTCGGACCGCTGCTGCAAGTGCTGCGGGTAGCCGATTTCGAGGCTGCCATCATCGCCTCGAACGATACCGGCTTTGGGCTCGCCGCCGGGTTGCTGTCGGATGATCCGGTGTTGTGGGCGCGCTTTCTCGAGACCGCCCGCGCCGGCATCGTCAACTGGAACCGGCCCACCACCGGCGCGGCCAGCAGCGCGCCATTCGGTGGTATTGGCAAGTCCGGCAACCACCGCGCCAGTGCGTATTACGCCGCTGATTATTGTGCCTATCCGGTCGCCTCGATCGAGAGTGCGGTACTGGCAATGCCGGCGCAGTTGTCGCCCGGCCTGATTTTTTAAGAGGAGCGCCATGCTGCCTGCACGCGAGTTCAACTTCGATGGCCTGGTCGGGCCATCGCACAATTATGCCGGCCTGTCGTTCGGCAATGTCGCCTCGTTCAACAACGTCAAGAGTGTCTCGAATCCGAAGCAGGCGGCGTTGCAGGGACTGGCCAAAATGCGCGCGCTGGCCGCACGCGGATTTGCGCAAGCGGTGCTGCC
>CANFED010000162.1 GCA_947445995.1 Oxalobacteraceae bacterium
GGCGTGTAACTGCGATTGGCAACCATTGGATGATGAGGATCGTTGATTACCACATGTGCATGCGTGTCGCACGATCCAACTGGAACACTAAATAATGGTTTTCCGATATCGGGTAATGGTGCAAGACATAAATCCGTAGAATTGATTTTATCCGGGAAATGTGTTTGCGCGTTGGGTTTGTCAATGCCATTAATCATCTACTACTCCAGTTTCTTTGTGTCGTTGAATTGATGCTCCGTGGATCATTGATTTTCTGTGCGACTACCTGCTATTCAAGGTCGTCGTTTATTAGATGGGAAAACAATCAGATCGATTGCATTTCTTTTAAAGATATTATTTTTTAGAAATTTTCTGATTGAGTTATTGCACCTGTCCGTTCGCTGGAGTACTCCAACCGGCGATGTTGCGCAATGTAAGCATCACGCGAAGGTAGAAGGTGGGCGCGACATAACTCTACCAATCGATCCTGGTCACCGGTACGTAATGCGTTAATCATCTGGCGGTGATCCTGGCGTGACTGTTCCAGAATCTGAGGGACGACTATTGTCAGCGAGCGCACGATATGTGTACGCTGTGCTGTTAGTTCAATCAGCTCGGTTAATACTGGATTATCAGATAGCGAAAATAGCGCTTTGTGAAAGGCTAGATTCATCCGGAATGCAACCTGCAGATTGGACTCCATTACTGCGGCATCATGTTTTTTCTGGATCAATTCCAGCTGTTCCATTTTTTCTGCGGGAACCGGTAGTTTGATTTGTCGGGCACAGTTCGTTTCAAGAATATCCCGCACGATATAAAGATCAACCACTTCCTTGACGCTGTACGATTTAACCAGTGCGCCAAAATTCTTTTTACGCTCGACTAATCCAATCTGCTCCAGCTCAGCTAGAACCTGCCGTACGACATGACGTTTCAAGCCGAAGCGCTCAAGTAGCTCATCTTCGATCAGGCGTTCCCGCGGATGCATATAGCCGAACGCAATGTCTTCTTCCAGTGTTTCGACTACCCGACGCACTTGTGATGCGGTATCGGTATCCTGAATCAGAGTAGATTTTGGTTTAAGTGCGATCTCTTTCATGTGGGCTTGGTCAAGTCAGGTTGTACTACTCCGGCGGCAGGATCTTCATTAACACTATCCGGCCTGGCTATAGCGGGACGCAGGAAGTCAAAGTCAACTCCTTTGTCCGCCTGGGTGACCGTTTTTAAGAACAAATGACGATAACCACGCTCTGCAGTCGGTCTGGCAATCGGACTTTCCTGCATCCTCTGGGTCAACTCGGTATCAGAAACAAGCAAATTGATCGCACGCTCGCTGACGGAAAGGCGAATGCGATCGCCGTTTCTGACATAGGCAAGCGGACCACCAATGGCGGACTCCGGTGTGACGTGCAGCACGATCGTGCCTCCGGCCGTGCCACTCATGCGTCCGTCAGAGATGCGCACCATGTCTTTGACGCCAGCGCGTGCCAGTTTTTTAGGAATCGGGATGTACCCGGCCTCCGGCATGCTCGCGCCGGTCGGACCAATATGTTTGAGAACCAGGATGTCATCGGCATTGACATCGAGTGCGTCATCGTCGATTCGCAGAGCCATATCTTCAATATTTTCAAATACCACCGCACGTCCTTCGTGCTCCATCAAGCCCGCATCGGCGGCTGATTGTTTGATAATGGCACCGCCTGGTGCAAGATTTCCGCGCAAAACGGCGATTCCACCCTCGGGATAGATAGGATTAGCGAATGGGCGCACAACCGACTGTGGGAATCCTGGGCCGGCGATTTCAAGCTCTTCTCCCAAAGTGCGTCCGGTAACCGTCAGCGTGTCGAGATGCAGCAGCGGTTTAAGCTCACGCAGCAGTGCATGCAAGCCACCCGCTGCATGGAAATCTTCCATGTAATACTGACCCGACGGCTTCAAATCGATGAGCACGGGCGTTTCCCGGCCAATCGCATCGAGGCGATCAAGTTCAAGATCAATACCCATGCGCCCGGCGATCGCTGTCAGGTGGATGATGCCGTTCGTCGAACCGCCAATCGCCAGCAAGACACGCAGGGCATTTTCGAATGCTTTTGCCGTCATGATCTTGTCGGGCGTCAATCCATTTTTAGCCATTTTCACTGCCGTCGCACCGGTGCGCTCTGCAATCCGGATGCGGTCGGCAGTAACCGCTGGCGGAGATGCGCCACCTGGCAACATCATTCCCAAGGCTTCTGTCACGCATGCCATCGTGCTTGCGGTTCCCATCACCGAACACGTCCCGACGCTAGCCACTAGCTGACTGTTGACCGCGTTAATCTCTTCGTGATCGATTTCATCAGCGCGATATTTCCCCCAGAAACGACGGCAGTCGGTACAGGCACCGACCCGTTCGGACCGATGGGAACCCGTCAGCATCGATCCGGTAACTAGCTGAATCGCAGGAATGCCTGCCGATGCTGCCCCCATTAATTGGGCCGGTACAGTCTTGTCACACCCGCCAATGAGGATGACCGCATCCATTGGTTGCGCACGGATCATTTCCTCCGTATCCATTGACATCAGATTACGCAGGTACATCGAGGTCGGTGAAGCAAAGCTTTCGTGGATTGAAATAGTGGGGAAGTCCATAGGCAGTCCGCCTGCCAGCATCACTCCGCGCTTTACCGCTTCAATCAATTGCGGCATGTTTCCATGACATGGATTGAAGGCGCTGCCAGTGTTGGCAATACCGATTACGGGACGGTCAAGTGCGATGTCGCTGTACCCGGCTCCCTTGATGAACGCCTTGCGCAGAAACAGAGAAAAGCCATTGTCCCCGTAACTGGTCAGACCTTTGCGAAGCCCGGTTGCCTCGGATGTGTTTTTCTTGTCTTTGTCACTAGCGTTGGTCATTTCTATCCTGAACACATTATTGATAATATTTTCAATAATAGTATTCTTGCAAAGTCCCGGATGCAAGAAATAAGTACGGAACAGAGTGGATACAAAAAAAATCACTCGTGCGACTTTTTGCCGCAGAAGTGCATTTTTGTTTGGGTGTAGTGGTTATTGTTTGATCGGGTGTTGTCGCCGACGAGTTTTTGACCCAGCGCACCGACATTGACTGACCCACACGGGCCTTTGGCAAGCCTTGCTGCGTCTGCTTCTGCGCCAGTCCGGATGGGTCAGTGAAAATCGGTCGGGGGGCAAAACTCGTCGGTACCAACACCTGCCGGACTCAACAGTCAAGCCGCCGAATTGCACAAGGCGATGGCTTTTTTGTAATGATCTCTGGCCTTCGTCAGTAATTGATTCAATGGTCGTTACGCAAATAGGCCGCCTGGCGTGGTAGCCGCAGGCTCACGATCAATGCGATGGCCATCAATGCCGTGACGTACCAGTAGAAAGCAGACTCGTGGCCGAGCGATTTCAGCAGCAATGCGACATATTCGGCCGAGCCGCCAAAGATCGCGTTCGCCACAGCATAAGCCAGACCAACACCCAGCGCGCGCACTTCAGGCGGGAACATTTCGGCCTTGACGATACCGCTGATTGACGTATAAAAGCTGACGATGGCCAGTGCCAGACTGATCAGCGCAAACGCGATGTACGGATTAGTGACGTGCTGCAGCACGCTGAGAATTGGCACTACCGCCAGTGTGCCGAACACACCAAAGAGCAGCATGTTGTTGCGTCGGCCGATGCGGTCGGACAGGGCACCGAACACCGGTTGGAGACACATGTACAAAAACAGGCAGCCGGTCATGATGGCGCTGGCAGTCTTGATCGACATGCCGGCTGAGTTAACCAGATATTTCTGCATGTAGGTTGTGAACGTGTAAAAAATTAGCGAACCTCCGGCGGTGAAGCCAAGCACGGTAAAAAATGCCGCTTTATGGTGACGAAATAGAGCGCTCATGCTACCGGCGTCCTTGCTCTCACGCGTGGCCGCGTTCGAGGTTTCGCTCAGCGTGCGCCGCAGCAGTAAAGCAACGACGGCAGTCGCAGCGCCAATCACAAATGGAATGCGCCAGCCCCAGGCCCTGAGTTCGGCGTCGTCAAGCGTCTGTTGCAGTGCGACTACGACCAGTACCGCCAGTAATTGACCGCCGATCAGTGTGACGTACTGGAAAGATGAAAAGAAACCGCGCTGCCCACGCAGCGCCACTTCGCTCATGTAGGTGGCGGTAGTGCCATATTCGCCACCGACCGACAGGCCTTGAATCATGCGCGCTACCACCAGCAGAATCGGAGCCCAGACGCCGATTGTTGCGTAGGTTGGCAGGCAGGCGATCATTAGCGAACCGGCGCACATCAGAATGACCGAGATCACCATCGACGTCTTGCGTCCGCGGGTGTCAGCGATACGTCCGAATAGCCAGCCTCCGATCGGTCGCATCAGAAAACCAACTGCGAACACGCCGGCGGTATTGAGGAGTTGTACCGTCGAGTCGGACTTGGGGAAAAATGCCGGGGCAAAATAGATGGCGCAAAATGCATAGACATAGAAGTCGAACCACTCGACCAGATTGCCGGACGAAGCGGCAACGATTGAAAACACGCGCTTGCGTTTTTCTTCTGATGTGTATTTGACAGGAGCAGCCGCAGAGTTCGAGGCGGGAAGGGTAGTCGGTGAAATTTTCATAGTAACGAACGTGGTGGACTGATGGTTAGTCGGATGACGTGTTGTGGAGGCCGCGTCGGATCAAATAGGTGCTGAATGGTTCTAGGCCGTTTTGTAGGGAACTTGATGCCCGTTCCGATACCGTGTAACGCCAACCCCACATGACACTGCTGGCGAAAACGGGTTCTTCGGCAAGTGCGTAAGTTTGCCCATACGTGGACTGCCGGGTCCTGGGTTTGATTTGACTGGTCAGTCAGTCCTAATCCGACTGCTGCAAAAAAGCCAGCAAGGCTGTGGTGTAGCGCTCTGGGTGCTGCAAGTTGGACAGATGCGCCGCTTCCAGTTCGACATATTTGGCCCCCGCAATCGACGACACCAGATAGGCGCTGTCAGCTGGCGGAGTTGGCAAATCGTCGCTTCCGCCGATCACCAGTGTAGGTGCCGTGATGTGCTTGAGCGCCTCGCGCAAATCCGCATCGCGCACCGCACAGCAACTGGCCGCATATCCGGCTGCCGGTGTCGCGCTCAACATCGCTTCCAATTGCGCCACCTGCTGCGCATGCTGTTGTGCAAACTCCGGAGTCAGCCAGCGCGAGACTACCGCCGGTGCAATCGATGCGACGCCGTCGACCAACACTTTCTGGGCGCGCGTGGTCCAGTTTTCCGGCGGTCCGATCAGGCTCGCGGTGTTGGACAGCACTAGCCGCCTGATGCGCTGTGGGTGTGTGCTGGCCAGCCACATGCCGGTAATCCCGCCCATCGACAAACCGCAAAAATGCGTCTGCTCAATGCCGAGATGATCAAGCAAGCCGATCACGTCGGCACCTAGCTGCGCGATGGTGTAAGGACCTGGCGTGACCTGCGACTGGCCGTGACCGCGGGTGTCGTAGCGCAACAGCCGGAAATGCTCGGCCAGCCTGGTTGCTTGCGGCGCCCACATATCGAGTGTGGTGCCGAGCGAATTGGAGAGCACCAGCACCGGCTTGGCGGCGTCGCCTTCAAGCTGATAATGGATGCGGACATCGGAAAGGTCGGCGTAGGGCATGTTGATTTTTAACCTTGGTTATTTTTTACAGAAAATTCTGACCTGCCACATAAGCCTTGCGCCAGCGCGTGATGCGCACTTGCGCAAACAAATCAACCCGTGAGAATGGATCGGTGGCGATAAATTCTTCGGCTGCTGCGCGTGTGTCGACATCGACGATATAAATGCCGCCGCCGGCATCGCTGCCGTCATCGTTGAGCTTGGCACCGCAGGCCAGCAATTGGGTGGCGTGGGTGGCAAGGTATTGCAAGTGTTCGTCGCGGGTTTGCTTGCGCAGTTGCTGATGATCCGGCTTGTCCCAGGTTTCTATCATGTATGGCATGGCGTGCTCTCTGATCAGTTTGCAGCCAGCGCCGACGGATGCTGCGCCAGCGGCGTCACTTCGATCTGCATGAACGGATATAGCGGCAGCGTCGAGAGCAGCTGATGCAGTTCATCGTTACTCTCCACATCGAACACGCTGATATTTGCGTACTGGCCGACCACGCGCCACAGGTGACGCCACTTGCCGCTTTGCTGCAACTTCAACGCCAGCGCTTTTTCGTTGGACTTCAGCAGGTCGGCGCGCTCTGTTGGTATCGAATCGGGGATATTTACCTGCATGCGAACGTGAAATAACATGATGTTCCTCTCATTAACAAAACCAGAAAAATTCATCATCAGGAATGACGAACAAAAGTCTTCATTAGTCAGTTGCCCAACTCCAATAGATTCGTTACTGCTGGTCGGCGTATTTTTTCCGGTCGCGCGCCAGCGCCATCAAGCCGCGGTCGCGCCAGTTGACGCGCTCCTGCCATTGATCGATCGGCAGCGCGGCGCGGCGCTGCTGCGCAACGTCAGCCACCAGCTGCGGCGTCCACGGATCAACCTGGCCACGTTCGGCACCCATCCTTGCATACGCCGGCCCCATTTTTTGCGCATGCGAAGCGATGCCGCCACGCGTGTTTAGATCCACTGTTTCGAATGGACCGACCACCGACCAGCGCGGTGCCAGACCTTCACGCATCACGCGATCGACATCGGCTACTGAGGCCACGCCGTCACGCACAAGGCAATACGCTTCCCGCAGCACCGCGCCTTGCAGCCGGTTGAAAATGAATCCTTCGACTTCGCGCTGGACCCGCACCGGCGACAAGCCTGCTTCGGCAAACAGCTGTTCTGCGCGTTGCACCACGCTCCTATCGGTATAGGCAGCCGGCACGATTTCGATGACAGGGATCAGGTACGGAGGATTGCCCGGATGCGCGATCAGACAGCGTGCGCGCCCCGGCAAATCCTCGGTGAATGACGACACCGGCAGCGCCGACGAAGCGCTTGCCAATATGGTGTCGGCATGGGTTAACGCATCGAGTTGCACGAACAACGCACGCTTGAGGTCGACTTGTTCCGGTGCGCATTCAATGACCAGCGCCACATCCGCTACCGCAACGGCCATGTCGGCGACCAGCGTCACGCGCGCCGTCAGGACTGCAGGCGCCGCATCGATCAAGCCGAATTCCTGCAAGGCGCTGGCACGCTCGATTATTTCGGAAGGAGCCAGCAAACGGCGCGCCGGGTCCGGGTCGTGCAGTCTTACCTGCCAGCCGGCGCGTGCAAACACCAGCGCGAAGGCAACACCGATGCTGCCTGCGCCAACGATGGCGACATTTTTTTGATGGTCAGCGACACTGTTCAAGTCAGACCCCTGCCACGCCGACGGTCATTCCGCCGCATACATACAACACCTGACCGGTGACGAAACCGCTGCGCGCATCCAGAAAAAAGGAGACTGCCTGCGCCACGTCTTCCGGCGTGCCGATGCGCTGGACCGGCACCGCATCGATGATGGCCTGTGTGCGTGCACTGCCGGCCGGGTTGGCGCGCTCGAACAGTTCGGTTCCGATCGGCCCAGGGCCGATCGCGTTCGACGTGATGCCGAAACGGCCGAATTCCAGCGCCCACACCCGTGTCATGCCGATCAAGGCAGCTTTGGTGGCCGCATAGGCGGTGCGCTGCTCCTTGCCCAGCGCGGCGCGCGACGACATGTTGACGATGCGGCCGAAACCAGCCGCCTTCATGCCCGGCAACAACGCTTGCATGCATTGCAGCGTACAGCGCACATTCAGTGCCCAGGCCAGCTCCAGCTCTGCCAGGGTCTGGTCCTCGGCATCGGCCGGGCAGACCACGCCGACATTATTGAGCAGTCGCGTGATCGGTCCACCTGCCAGTGCCGCTTGCAGCGCCTGCGCAGTTGCGACAGGATCAGACAAGTCGGCGCGGATGCCGTCGCCGATGCGGTCAATGATCACCGTTTCATAGCCGTCGGCGCGACACCGTTCGGCAGCTGCCGCACCGATGCCGGCGGCACCTCCGGTAATCAGAACCCGCGGTTTATTCACGAAATTCTCCAATCAGGATCAGTATTAACAAGGACATCTTTACACCGTCGCCACCGGCGTCACCGGCGAGGCGAAGGCACCGGGCAGGTTCAACGGCGGCGCGGTCAGCAAAAAGCGGTAGCGGCCATGTGCCCGCAGCCAATCGGCAAGCGGGGTCAACTGCCACAGCTCGCCCAGATGAATACCCAGCTTGAACAGGCAATGCTCGTGCAGCGGCAGCCCGGCGCAGCAGGCGTCGGCACTGGCCGCAGGGAAAGCCTCGACCGCATAATTGTCGGCCGCGATCGCTGCCAGATTGCTGTCAGTTATCCACTGCAACAAACGCTGGTCGCGCCCATCAAGCACCGCGCAGCATTGCGCCAGTTTGACGGAGTCGGGTTGGCGCTGCATGCCTAGCAACACATCGGCGAAACCGGTATGCAGGCAGACGATATCGCCGCACTCGATGTCGATGTTGTCCTTTTCCAGCACACGCATCAGTGCGTCGTATCCGATCAGCGTGCGCGCATCGCCGAAATGCGCGCGCAAGTCGATCAGCGCGGCGCGCCCCTGCACACAAGTCTGCGCCATGTTTTCGATGCCGAGTGCACGCGCGCACGAAGTACTTGCGAACGAAATATTGGCCGGCAGGCCGGCATCTGCCGGATTATCCGGGCCGATCAGATCCACGCCAGCCGCGTAACCGTTGTAATACACCGCTTGGGGTTGGCCGTCATCATGCACATCGAACACCGAGCCGACATGCGGCAAGCCATCCCATTGGGTCGAGTATTGCAAATGCAGGATAGCCAGGTCGTCCGATAGCACATCGGGGCGACCGGGTTCGATATCGCCCAACAAACAATTCAGATTGACCTTGCCCCGCCGGAGTGTCGGCCGCAGGATGGGTGGATAACGATTCGGGTTCAGCACACTGCCACCGGGATAATCCAGCGGCAAGCTGAGGCAGAAATTTTTTCCTTCTCTTACCTCAGCCACGCCTTGCCGCAGCTTGTCAGCGGTGAGCAGATTGAGTCGACCGAGTTGGTCATCAGGACC
>CANFED010000163.1 GCA_947445995.1 Oxalobacteraceae bacterium
CGCCACCGTGCTGCCAGCGCCGGTTGTCGAGACGCCGAAAATCGCGCCGCCGGTCACCGTAGCGCCGCCGGCCGATGTTGCACCGGCGGTGATTCCACCAGTGGAAAACATTGTGGAAAAAGCTGAAGTGCCAGTACCAGTACCAGTACCAATACCGGCAGAGGCAAGCCTGATCGATCGTCTCGTTAGCAACATGTACTTGTTGCCGGGACTGGGTTTGCTGCTCGTGGCGCTGGGTGGCTTCGGTATCCTCAGTGCGCGCAGGAAGAAAAAGAACCAGCAATTCGAAAACAGCCTGCTAACGGATTCAAGTCTGAAAGCCAATTCGATGTTCGGCTCGACAGGTGGTGAGAGCGTCGATACGAACAACAGTGTTTTCAATTCCAATTTTGCGCCGACATCCAGTCAACTCGATGCGAACGAAGTTGATCCGGTTGCAGAAGCGGACGTGTACATCGCTTACGGTCGCGATGCTCAGGCTGAAGAGATCCTCAAGGAAGCCTTGCGTACACAGCCTGAGCGCGATGCGGTGCGACTCAAGTTGCTGGAGATTTACGCCAATCGTAAAGACGTCGGCGCGTTCGAATTAATGGCGAGCGAATTGTATGGACGGACAAAAGGCGAGGGCGACGAGTGGGCCCAGGCCGCGTCAATGGGGATCGCGCTAGACCCGAATAACCCGATGTATGCAGGAGGCAAGGCCGCAACGGTGACGTCGACGGTGGTGGCTGCTGACCTGGGTGCCCCAACGCAGCCGATGGATGATCTCGATCTCGATGCATTGCTCGCAGCGACACATACGGACATGTCATCGGATCAGCCCATCAAGCACACCCCGGAGCCTGTGGTCCCGCCGAACGAGGAGCGCGCAACGTCGGCAACGGCCACCGAGGTACAGGAGATTGTTGATGACGGACTCGACTTTGATCTGGCCGGTTTTGACCCGCTGCCTGCTGCAGTTGCTGAAGCACCAGCTGATCCCGTAAAGCCAGCGGAGGATAAACACAGCGACAAGCCCGTTAGCATGAACGACGAATTGTTGATGGATTTCGACGTGCCGGAGTTATCGTCGGATGAACCCGTGAAAACGGTATCCGACGCAGCCGACTCCACCAACGCCGACAATGCGGCCAATACGATTAATTTTTCTGACTCTGGTGACGACGCGCTGCTAGCTACCGATCTGTCGTTGCCTGATACGGTGTCCCCTGCAGCTGCGCTTGAGGCTGACACGTCATTTCAGGAGGCGCATCGCTCGGAGTTGAATAGCACTGCTGATCCACTCGACTTTGATTTGTCGGGTATTAGCCTGGATCTCGAACAGGACAAGACCGTAGCAGGCGACACCGGGATAGACTTGCGTGAGAACGTGCCCGCCGCTGCGCCGGTATCGGAGCTTGAGGACAACTTATTGAACGAGCCTGAAATGGCAACCAAGCTCGACCTGGCGATCGCTTACGAAGAAATCGGCGATAAGGAAGGTGCTCGGGAGTTACTGGATGAAGTCATTCAGGGTGGCTCAAATGAGCAAGTCCGGCAGGCCGCCGCGATGTTGTCTAAATTCGGATAACGAACGTCATTTGCGAACGGGCGCAACGCATAGCGTTTGCGCCCGTTTTGTTGTTAACTGACCGATTTTTTCCGCCAAGGCGGGTAGTGAGCACGAAGCGGACATGAATTTGAAAAGACTGGTTCTCGGTGTGCAATACGATGGAACACCATGGCATGGCTGGCAAACCCAGTTGAGCGGCAATACCGTGCAAGACCGCCTGCAACAGGCCTTGTTCAAGTTCACGCAATCTGACATCACCGTTCATTGCGCCGGCCGTACCGATACTGGCGTCCATGCGATCGAACAAGTAGTGCACTTCGATACGCTACTGGATCGACCAATGTCGTCCTGGATACGGGGGCTCAATACGCATTTGCCGCCATCGATTGCGGTGCGCTGGGCAACCATCGCCAAGCTGGATGCGCAGCACGAGTTTCATGCGCGCTTCAGCGCACGCTCGCGCACCTATCACTACCTGCTGTACAACAACGCCATCCGGTCTCCGTTGTGGAATGACAAGGCTGGTTGGGTATTCCGACCACTTGACCTCGACCGGATGCGTGAGGCCGCACAGTCACTGATCGGTACGCATGACTTCACGGCTTTTCGTTCTGCCGATTGCCAGGCCAAGTCACCGGTAAAAATGATGCATGAGATCGTGCTGACGCGACGCGAGGACCTGATTGTGATCAAGCTGCACGCGAATGCTTTTCTGCATCACATGGTGCGCAATATTGTAGGTTCGCTGATCTATGTCGGCACAGGACGCCAGCCGGTGGACTGGCTGGCCGAACTGATTCAGCAAAAAAACCGTCATCTTGCCGCCCCCACATTTAGCCCGCATGGTTTGTACCTCGCCAAAATCGATTACGATCCGAAATGGGAGTTGCCACAGTCGCCAGCGCAGGCGTTTGCGCACTATTGACCCGACTGACTCACCGGTGCCGTGCCAGTGTCCCTTGCCGTAGGTCATTTTGAAAAGAAACCGTTCCCAATGAATTTCCGTACCCGAATCAAAATTTGCGGATTGACCCGTGACGAAGATGTCGCCGCCGCGATTGCCGCTGGCACCGATGCGATTGGTCTGGTGTTTTATCCGCCTAGCCCTCGCTATGTCACAGCGAAGCAGGCGGCCATGCTGTTGCGCCACGTTCCGCCGTTCGTCACTACCGTTGGTTTATTCGTCAATGCAAGCTTGGCGGAGGTCGAACAAGTGCTGCGTGTGGTGCCGCTGTCGCTGCTGCAATTCCACGGTGACGAGACGCCAGAGCAATGTGCCGAGATCGCCGCTGCCGTCAATCGCCCCTACGTTCGGGCGATCAGAGTGGGTGCCAAGACAATTGCCGAAGATTTGCTAAAATGCGAGCAGTCCTATCGCGCTACCGGTGATCTGTATTCCGGTCTGTTGCTCGATACCCTGGCTGATAGTTACGGTGGTACTGGAAAGGTTTTCGATTGGTCTCTCATCCCAGAAGAGCTCGCACCTCGGGTCGTTTTAAGTGGTGGCTTGAGCGCGCACAACGCCACTGAGGCAGTGGTTCGCGTACGTCCGTTTGCGGTCGATGTCAGTAGTGGCGTCGAAGTCGCAAAGGGCATCAAGGACGCCGCCGTAATTACGCAATTCATCGCCGCCGTGCGCCTCGCCGACACCACGCAGGCCTGAGCCACGCTGCACCAGACAACGCTTCACCCGGAAAAAAACCATGACACTGACCACACTCCTCGAACAACAGGCCGCGCATCCGGCCGAAGCCTACAACCTGCCGGATAGTCGCGGCCACTTTGGCCCGTATGGCGGCAGCTTTGTATCGGAAACGCTGACGCACGCACTGGAAGAACTGAAAGCCGCTTACGCGCGCTACAGCAATGATCCCGAATTTCTGGCTGAATTCGAAGACGACCTGAATCATTTCGTCGGTCGTCCAAGCCCGATCTATCACGCCAAACGCTGGTCCGAAAAAATGGGCGGCGCGCAAATTTATTTCAAGCGCGAAGACCTCAACCATACCGGTGCGCACAAGATCAACAACGTGATCGGCCAGGCGCTGCTAGCCAAGCGCATGGGCAAGCCACGCATCATCGCCGAGACCGGTGCCGGCCAGCACGGTGTCGCCACCGCGACGATTTGCGCCCGCTTCGGGTTGGAGTGCATCGTCTACATGGGTAGCGAAGACATCAAGCGTCAGGCCCAGAATGTCTACCGGATGAAGCTGCTGGGTGCCACCGTGGTACCAGTGGAATCCGGTTCGAAAACCCTGAAAGATGCGCTCAACGAAGCGATGCGCGACTGGGTCACCAACATCGAAAACACGTTCTACATCATCGGTACCGTCGCTGGTCCGCATCCGTATCCGATGATGGTGCGTGATTTTCAGTCGGTGATCGGCCAGGAATGCCTGGAGCAAATGCCCGTGATGACGGGTCGCCAACCCGATTATGTGATGGCCTGCGTCGGCGGCGGATCGAATGCGATGGGTATTTTTTATCCGTACATCGATCACCATGATGTCCAGTTGATCGGTGTCGAAGCCGCTGGCGAAGGCATGGATAGCGGTAAGCATTCGGCCTCGCTGCAGCTCGGTACACCGGGTGTCTTGCACGGTAATCGCACCTATCTGCTGCAAGACGAAAACGGTCAGGTCACCGAAACGCACTCGGTCTCGGCTGGTCTCGACTATCCGGGTGTCGGTCCGGAACACGCCTGGTTGAAAGATATCGGCCGGGCGCAGTATGTTGGTATCACCGACGACGAAGCCCTGCAGGCATTCCATGACTGCTGTCTGATCGAAGGCATCATTCCGGCGCTCGAATCGAGCCACGCGCTGGCTTATGCTGCGAAGCTGGCTGCCACGCTGCCGAAGGACAAAATCATTCTGGTCAACTTGTCGGGTCGTGGCGACAAGGACATGCATACCGTCGCCGAGCGCATGGGAATGAACTTCTACTGCCGCGAATCCTGCGCTGTCGGCGCGGCCGCTCTGGAGTCTGCCAACGCAGCCAAGAGCATTACGCTGCATCGCACGCCCAACAAGTAAGCCGCAGCCGGAATGCGCCGGGCCAACGGCCGGGCGCATCTTTCGAATACCCGAACACCATTACCCCATAAAGACCATGTCCAGAATTCAAGCAACGATGGCTGCGCTTGCCGCCAGCCACAAAACCGGATTGATCCCGTTCATCACCGCAGGCGATCCGTCGCCGCAACTGACCGTGCCACTGATGCATGCGATGGTTGCCGGCGGTGCCAATATCCTGGAACTGGGCGTCCCGTTTTCCGACCCGATGGCCGAAGGGCCTGTCATCCAGCGCGCCTGCGAGCGGGCACTCAAGTACGGCGTCGGATTACGCGACGTCCTCGAGTTCGTACGTCAGTTCCGTGAAACGGATGCCACCACGCCAGTCGTCCTGATGGGCTACGCCAATCCGATCGAGCGAATGGGTCAACAGGCATTTATTGCTGCGGCTGCCGCTGCCGGTGTTGACGGTACTATCGTCGTCGACTATCCCCCCGAAGAATGCGAAGAGTTTGCCGCTGGCATGCAGGCGCAAGACCTCGATCCGATCTTCCTGCTGGCACCAACGTCGACGGACGAACGCATCCGTCAGGTCGCCGCTGCAGGGCGCGGCTTTTGTTACTACGTGTCGCTCAAAGGCGTTACCGGAGCCGGCAATATCGACATCGGTAATGTATCCGAGCGCATTGCCGCAATCCGGCAGCATGTCAAGTTGCCGATCGCGGTCGGCTTCGGTATTCGCGATGGCGCTACCGCCCGAGCCATCGCCGGCGTCGCCGATGCCGTCGTGATTGGCAGCCGCATTATCCAGGAGCTGGAAACCACGCCGCACGACAAGGCAGTCGAGACGGCGCACAACTTTGTTGCCGGGATACGCGCGGCGCTGGATGCCGAAAACTGAGTTGCGAACTGAGTCGAGGATCATCGATTTCGTTGGCTGCGCGGGCAAAAGGTACAATCGTGCAAGTAAAAAATTTAGAGGACACCATGAGCTGGCTTGAGAAATTGCTTCCACCGCGCATACAGCGCTCCGAATCGGCCACCCGCAAATCCGTGCCTGAAGGCCTGTGGGTCAAATGTCCTTCTTGCGAAGCGGTTCTGTATCGCACCGACCTTGAGTCGAATATCCGGGTTTGTCCGAAGTGCAATCATCACATGCGCATTCGTGCCCGCGAGCGTCTTGACTCCCTGCTCGACGCGGGTGGTCGCTATGAAATCGGTCAGGAAACGTTGCCTGTCGATACGCTCAAGTTCAAGGACAGCAAGAAATATCCGGATCGCCTGAAAGCGGCAATGGAAGCAACCGGTGAAACCGATGCGTTGATCGTGCTGGGCGGTACCATCATGTCGCTGCCTGTCGTGGTGGCCTGTTTCGAATTCGAATTCATGGGCGGTTCGATGGGCTCCGTGGTTGGCGAGCGCTTTGTGCGCGGTGCGCAAAATGCACTCGAGCAAATGGTGCCGTTCATTTGCATCACCGCCACCGGCGGCGCACGGATGCAGGAAGGTTTGCTGTCGCTGATGCAGATGGCGAAAACCACATCGATGCTGACCAAGTTATCTGAAAAGAAGCTGCCTTTTATTTCCGTGCTGACTGATCCGACCATGGGCGGCGTATCCGCATCGTTTGCTTTCATGGGCGATGTCGTCATTGCAGAGCCGAAAGCACTGATCGGATTTGCCGGACCACGCGTGATCGAAAACACCGTGCGTGAAAAGCTGCCCGAAGGCTTCCAGCGTGCCGAATTTTTGGTCACCAAGGGTGCTGTCGACATGATTGTAGACCGCCGAAAAATGCGCGAAGAAATCGCCCGTCTACTGGCTCTGCTGCAAAATCAGGCGGCCGACGTCATCGCCTGAAGCCCGTCTGCCACCAGAAAGCCCGAGCCATCAGTTCGGGCTTTATTTTTTTCGGATCGAACCCATCTTGAGCATCATGCAAACACTTCCCGACACGCTGGCCGGTTGGCTGACCCGACTAGAATCCCAACATCCGATCACCATTGACATGGGCCTCGACCGCGTGGCTGCGGTCGCGACGCGCATGAAAATCGGTTTCGATTGCCCTGTGATTACCGTCGGTGGCACCAACGGCAAAGGATCGACCTGTGCCATGCTCGAAGCGATCCTGCTGCAAGCCGGTTACCGTGTTGGTTTGTCGACCTCACCGCATCTGATCGATTTCAACGAGCGCGCCCGTGTGGTCGGTGAGGCGGCTTCCGATGCCGAGCTGGTGCGCTACTTCGTCGCGGTCGAGCAGGCCCGCGGCGAGATTTCGCTGAGCTATTTTGAATTCACCACGCTGGCAATCTTGCAGATGTTTGTCGATGCGCATCTCGATGTCGTGATTCTTGAGGTCGGTCTGGGCGGACGACTTGATGCAATGAATATCATCGATGCCGATGTGGCGATCATCACCAGTGTGGATATCGATCACACCGAATACCTCGGTCATACGCGCGAAGCCATCGGCTTTGAAAAGGCCGGGATTTTCCGTGCCGGGAAAGCGGCTATCTGCAGCGATCCGGTACCGCCGCAATCGCTGCTCGACCATGCTGCCGCGATCGGTGCCGATCTGTGGCTGCTGGGCCGCGACTTCAATTACATGGGTGACCAGTTGCAGTGGAATTATGGCGGTCGCGAGCAACGCCGCAATTCGCTCGGCTACCCGAGCTTGCGTGGCGCTAACCAGTTGCTCAATGCGGCTGCCGCGCTGGCCGCGCTGGAAGTCTTGCGACTCCGGTTGCCGGTCGGTGCACAGGAAGTACGGACCGGGTTGGTGCTGGTCGATTTGCCGGGCCGGTTCCAGGTGCTGCCTGGTCGCCCAACCGTGATACTCGATGTTGCCCATAATCCGCACGCGGCGGCAACGCTGTCGCAAAACTTCGGCAACATGGGTTTTCATCCTTATACCTACGCGGTCTTCGGTGCGCTGCAGGACAAGGATATTGATGGCGTCATCGCACAACTCAAGGGCCAGGTAGATCATTGGTGTGTCACCGATCTGCCACTACCGCGCGGTGCCAGCGCCGAGCAGATACGCCAGAAGTTACTTGCGGCCGGCGTGACGCCGAGCGACAAGACCGATGCCGAATGTACGATTAGCTGCTTCTCCACGCCAGCCGAAGCATTCGTAAATGCAACGGGCCGGGCAGGGGAGAATGATAGAATTGCGGTTTTCGGATCGTTCCTCACCGTCGCCGGTGTCATGGCGTTCCGCGCCGCTGCCAATCACTGAATACTTCCTACTCGACCGCATGGGCTTGACATCGTTTTTCCGCAAGAAACCACCAGAATCTGAGGCCTCGGAAGGGGCGTTCTACTCTCGTTCAGGCGATGATTCGGGTGCCACTCGGAGTCAGGCAAAAAGCAAGTCATCCAAGGCTGCGACCGAGCAAATTGACCCGGTGCTGCCCGAGAAAAAACGCGCTCGTCGCCGTCTGGTCGGTGCTGTTGCGCTCGTACTGGCCGCTGTGATCGGTTTGCCGATGGTGCTCGATTCCGAGCCAAAGCCATTGGGCGACGATGTCGTGGTTCAGATTCCGTCCAAGGATTTGCCGGCGCGTCCGACCCAGCCAAAGACGGCGGCCGTCGCTGCGCCAGCCAATGTGCCCCAGGGTGCCGCGCTCGATAAGTCTGAAGAGATCATTGAGCCCGGTCAAGCGGCACAGGCCAGTGTTGGCAAGAAGGCAGTTCCGGCTGACGAGTCCAAACCAAAGGAAGCGAGCGTGGCTGCGCCTGTCAAACCAGCAGAGAAATCTGACGCCAAGCCAGCGCCCGAATCCAAGGCCGAACCGAAGCCCGAACCGAAGCCCGAACCCAAACCGAAGGCCGAACCGAAGCCCGAGCCGAAATCTGATTCCAAAACTGCTGACGACAACACCACCGACAGCGCGCGCGCTATGGCAATACTCGACGGTAGTGCCGCTCGGGCAACGACCGACAAGAAAGCAAGCCGGCTCATCGTGCAGGTAGCCGCATTGGCGACCAAAGAAAAGGTCGCCGAGTTACAGGATAAATTAAAGGCTGCTGGTATCAGCTCGTACACCCAAACGATAGGGACAGGTACGGGGCAGCGTATTCGGGTTCGGATCGGTCCGTTCTCCAGCCAGCAAGAAGCCGACAAGATGCTTGCGCGATTGAGCAAGATGGGCTTGCCCGGCACCGTGGTGCCGTCTTGAGTTGACCTGGACCTGTGACTGTCTTTGATTATTTGGTGTTGTTCATATTGATCTGTTCGGTAGTGATCAGTACCTTGCGTGGACTGGTAAAAGAAGTGTTGTCGCTGGCCAGCTGGATCGTAGCGCTGATGGTTGCCAACCAATACGGTGATCCGCTGGCTCAGTTGTTGCCAGCGATCATTCCAGGCAGCACGACGCGCCTGATTGTCGCTTTTGTCGTTTTGTTTATCGGGGTACGCTTGCTGATGGGTTTGCTGTCGATGGCGCTTGAATCCATCATCAAGGCCAGCGGTC
>CANFED010000164.1 GCA_947445995.1 Oxalobacteraceae bacterium
TACATTGCCATGAAGTCGGCACCCGGCCTGCCAGCGAAGAATTTCACCGCGATGCTGCGTCTCGACCACAACCGCGCGCTCTCGCAAATCGCGGCCAAAACCGGCAAGCCAGTCGCTTCGATCGAAAAATTGTGCGTCTGGGGCAATCACTCGCCAACGATGTACGCGGATTACCGCTTCGCCACCATTGACGGTCAGTCCGTCAAGGACATGATCAACGACGCTGCATGGAACAAGGACACGTTCCTGCCAACCGTGGGCAAGCGTGGTGGTGCGATCATCGAAGCGCGCGGTCTGTCGTCGGCAGCATCGGCGGCCAACGCAGCCATCGATCACGTGCATGACTGGGTCCTGGGTACCGCTGGCAAATGGACCACGATGGGCATCGCCTCCGACGGTTCGTACGACATCCCTGAAGGCACGATCTTCGGCTTCCCGGTCACCACCGAGAACGGCGAATACAAAATCGTCGCCGGACTGGCCATCGATGAATTCTCGCGTGAGCGCATCAACGTGACGCTCAACGAATTGCTTGAAGAGCGCGAAGGCGTCAAGCACCTGGTCGGCTAAGCCAGCCAGTTCGTCAGATCCTGACCACCGGTGCTGCACTGTACGATGCAGCACCGGTGGTTTTCCGGGTTTCTACAACAGCCCTTTTCTCTTGATTGCTCATGCATCCATCCGAGATCTTATTTCAGGACAAACGTCCACCGGTGTCACTGCCGGTCTGTGATCATTACGCCGGCTCCGACAAGCTGATGCGCAAGTCGATTGCCCTGCAACAAGAGCTTGGTCCGGTGTTCGACATCACCTTCGATTGCGAAGATGGTGCCGCCGCCGGCGACGAACAGTCGCACGCCGAACTGGTCGCCACGCTGATTGCCAGCGACGCCAACAAATTTAATCGCATCGGTGCGCGCGTGCACGACGTGCACAGCGAATTTTTCATCCAGGACGTCGCCATTATTTGCCAGGCTGCCGCCCAGCGGCTGGCTTATCTGGTGATTCCGAAAGCCGAGAGCGTCTCCGAAGTCATCGAGGCAATCGATGTCATCAACGCGCACGCGCGCCACGCCGGACGGGATGCGCTGCCGATTCACATCCTGATCGAGACGCATGGCGCGCTGGCCGATGTATTTGCGATTGCCGCACTGGCGCAGGTGGAATGCCTGTCCTTTGGCATCATGGATTTTGTCTCGGCGCACTACGGCGCGATTCCGGCCAGCGCAATGCGTACACCCGGTCAATTTACCCATCCGCTGGTCATGCGCGCCAAGCTGGCGATTTCGGCAGCCTGCCATGCCCACGGAAAAGTACCGTCCCACAATGTCACGACCGACGTCAAGGACAGCGGCATCGCCGCCAATGATGCCAGCCGGGCGGGTGCCGACTTTGGTTACACCCGGATGTGGAGCATCCATCCGGACCAGATCAAACCTATCGTCAAGTCCTTCATGCCACGCAGTTCCGAAGTAGCAGAAGCCGCACAAATCCTGGCTGATGCCCAGGCCGCGTCCTGGGGACCGATCAAACACAATGGTCGTCTGCAAGATCGCGCCAGTTATCGCTATTACTGGACTATCCTGCAACGTGCGCGTGCGAGCGGTTTGCCGCTCCCCGACAGCGTTGCCCATTTGTTATCCACCTGATTCCGGAGATTGATCCATGACCAAACTGTTTTCCGCCCTGCTGACCGGCCTGTTCGTTTCCGGCCTCGCACTGACTGCCCCGGCCGTCTTTGCTGCCACCGAAACGGGTGCGCCCGCGGTCAAGAAAGTCATCAAGAAAAAAACGCACTCCAAGAAAGAAGCGGTCGCTGCGCCGGCCGCCTACGAACTGGCCGCGCCTGATGACGATGATACCGGCGCACCCATCGATGCAGCCATTGCCCCGGCCACTGAATACAAATGCGAGCTGGGCAATACGCTGACAATTTTCCGCAACGACGGCGATGACAACTACATCGCACTGCGCTGGCACAAGGTGCTGACCCGCATGAAGCGCGTCGCCACCACTACCGGAGCGCATCGTTTCGAGAACAAGCGATCCGGCCTGGTCTGGATCGGCATTCCTGCCAAAGGACTGCTGCTCGATTCGCGCAAGGGGCAGCAACTGGCCAACGAATGCAAGGACCCGTCCCAGGTAGCGCAAGCAATGGCCGCTGGCGACATCCGTAGCTGATCGCACGCATACCCTTGCCGGCGCAAAGCGCAAGACTCTGCCCGGCACCCGCATTTCACTTGTCACCCCGCAATCATAGGAGAGGTCATGGCCCGCAATACGCTTAATACGCTCAAGGAATTCAAGCTGTCCGATTCCAAAAAAGGCAAGTTCTACTCACTGCCAGCACTACAAAAAAAACTCGGTGTCGACATCTCGCGCCTGCCAGTCTCGATCCGTATCGTGCTGGAGTCCGTACTGCGCAATTGCGATGGTAAAAAAGTCACCGAAGCGCATATCCATGAACTGGCTAACTGGGGTGCCAAGGCAGCCCGGATCAATGAAATCCCGTTTGTCGTCGCGCGCGTCGTACTGCAGGATTTCACTGGCGTGCCACTGCTGGCCGACCTGGCCGCAATGCGTAACGTCGCCGCAAAAATGGGGATCAAGGCCAAGAACATCGAGCCGCTGGTGCCGGTCGACCTGGTCGTCGATCACTCGATCCAGATCGATCATTTCCGCGAAAAAGATGCGCTCGACCTGAACATGAAACTGGAATTCTCGCGCAACAAGGAGCGCTACCAGTTCATGAAATGGGGCATGCAGGCATTCGACACCTTCGGCGTCGTGCCACCGGGCTTCGGCATCGTCCATCAGGTCAATCTCGAATATCTGGCGCGCGGCGTCCACAAGACCGAAGACAAGGTCTATTACCCTGACACGCTGGTCGGCACCGATTCGCATACCACCATGATCAACGGTATCGGCGTGGTCGGCTGGGGTGTTGGCGGCATCGAAGCCGAAGCCGGCATGCTGGGTCAGCCAGTCTATTTCCTGACCCCTGACGTGGTTGGCGTGAACCTGACCGGCATGCTGCGCGAAGGCGTCACCGCAACCGACCTGGTGCTGACCATCACCGAAATGCTGCGCAAGGAAAAAGTCGTCGGCAAGTTCGTCGAGTTCTTCGGCGAAGGCACCGAAACCCTGTCGCTGACCGACCGCGCCACCATCGCCAACATGGCACCGGAATACGGCGCCACGATGGGCTTCTTCCCGGTAGACGACCAGACCATCGAGTACTTCAAGGGTACGGGCCGCAGCAAGTCCGAGATCGAATCGTTCGAAGCGTATTTCCGTGCCCAAGGCCTGTTCGGTATTCCGAAAGACGGCGACATCGACTACACCAACGTCGTCAGCCTGGACCTCGGCAAGGTCGCGCCATCCCTGGCTGGCCCGAAGCGTCCGCAAGACCGTATCGAAATCGGTGCTGTCAAATCGACCTTCGCCGACCTGTTCTCGAAGTCGATCTCCGACAACGGTTTCAACAAGAAGGCCGCTGACCTCGACGCTGAGTACACCAACACCGATGGCGTGAAGCTGATGAATGGCGACGTGCTGATCGCCGCGATCACGTCCTGCACCAACACCTCGAACCCGAGCGTGATGATTGCTGCCGGCCTGCTGGCCAAGAAAGCCGTCGAAGCCGGCCTGGTCGTCTCGCCGCACATCAAGACCTCGCTGGCACCTGGCTCGCGCGTCGTCACCAAGTACCTCGAAGCAGCCGGCCTGTTGCCGTACCTCGAAAAGCTTGGCTTCGGCGTCACCGCCTACGGCTGCACCACCTGTATCGGCAATGCCGGCGACCTGACGCCAGCGATGAACGAAGCCATCACCAAGCATGATGTGGTCGCTTCCGCGATCCTGTCGGGCAACCGCAACTTCGAAGCGCGTATCCATCCGAACATCCGTTCGAACTTCCTCGCCTCGCCACCGCTGGTCGTGGCTTACGCGATCGCCGGCAACATGACGCGCGACCTGATGACCGAGCCGGTTGGTACCGTCAACGGCAAGGATATTTTCCTGGGCGACATCTGGCCGACCTCGAAAGAGATCGCCAAGCTGATGAAGCACGCGATGAATGCAAAGACCTTCAAGGAGAACTACGCTGCCGTCAAGGGTGCTCCAGGCAAGCTGTGGGAAGACATCAAGGACGCCGCCAAGGGCGAAGTCTACAACTGGCCAAAATCGACCTACATCGCCGAGCCGCCGTTTTTCGCGGACTTCACGATGGAGCCGAAAGCAGCTGCCACCGGCATCACCGGTGCGCGGGCACTGGGCGTGTTTGGCGACTCGATCACGACCGACCATATCTCGCCAGCCGGCGCGATCAAGGAATCAAGCCCGGCCGGTAAATGGCTCAAGGCCAACGGCGTATTGCTGGCTGACTTCAACTCGTACGGTTCGCGTCGCGGCAATCATGAAATCATGATGCGCGGCACCTTCGCCAACGTGCGGATCAAGAACCTGATGATCCCAGCCAAGGCCGACGGTTCGCTGGTCGAAGGCGGCATCACGCGCTTCCAGCCAACGGGCGAGGAAATGTCCATCTACGATGCAGCGATGGCTTACGTCGACGCTGGTACGCCGACGATGGTATTTGCCGGTGAAGAATACGGTACTGGCTCGTCGCGTGACTGGGCGGCCAAAGGTACTCAGTTGCTCGGCGTGAAAGCCGTGTTCGCCCGTTCGTTCGAGCGTATCCATCGTTCGAACCTGGTCGGCATGGGCGTCTTGCCACTGCAATTCCTGGGCAACGACAGTACCGTTACGCTGGGCATCACCGGTACTGAAACTTTTGACCTGAAAGGGATCGAAAGCGACATCAAGCCGCAGCAAGAAGCCACGCTGGTGATTCATCGCGCCGATGGCAGCTCGCAAGACGTCAAGGTGCTGCTGCGTATCGACACACCGATCGAAGTCGATTACTACAAGCACGGCGGCATCCTGCCATTCGTGTTGCGCCAGTTGCTGGCCGCGTAATTCGATTACGCTTCGTGCCGTACAAAACGCCGGGTTCGCCCGGCGTTTTTTTTCGTCTGCGGTTTCGTGGCAGCTGGTTCCGTGTGTGCTCCGTCATGGCCAGATACACACCTCAAGTAGAGTGCAATTTGTAGGGTGCAATAACCGAAGGGCATTGCATCCTACGGTTTCCACTCTGGTTCAGGCAGCGCAACACGCAATCCTCGATAAACCGTATAAACCGATCTGTCGGGGCCTCCCTATCAGCCCCTCGAATCCTCTACAATGCAGGATTACGTTTTAGTCACCTTACCTACCCCTCATGCGTCGTCAAAACAAACCCGGTTCCCACAAAATTTCTGCCGACAGCCAGCGCCTGGCGACTTTTGCTTCGGCCATCGTGCTGTCATCGAGCCGCATCGAAGAGCGCGGCTGGGAAAGTCAGCTCGATGCCTTGCTGCAAAAGCTGCTCAAAGCCGATCATCAGGACACCATCGATAGCGCACTCGACCTGCTGTTCCAGTCCGATGCGATGGCGTACGACGCGTTGATGGAGGCCGCTGAAGCCAATAGCGAATCGGCTGTGCTCGAACACGATGACCAACTCTATGACGCGCTGTTGCTGGCTGTGCCCGTGCTGGCCTGGACCCGCTTTTCAATTGCGTCCGGCCCGATCGCGGCCGACGTGGTCCTGACATTGAGCGCCCACTTGCATGCGCATGTCCTGGCACCGGACGTGAAGATAGCGATGGCACCAACGCTGTTTGCGATCGACCAGTTGCCACGTTCCCATGTCGAGACCTGGACCGTGACGCATCGACTGACCCAGGCCGCGCTCAAGAACACCGTTCTGCGCACCCCGACCAGCGTACCGGAAACGGCCCCGTTCCTGGCCGACACACGCTATCTGCTGGTTGCCGTCGTGGTACCGGCAGGTGCACCGCTGATGCGCTGGCAAGCATCGCTGGACCTGGCCGACCGCGACCTCGCGCTGACCCAGTGGCAAGCGCAGGCATTACCGAACGTGACGCGACTGCTGCCTGGCTGCGGCATCGAGTTGCTGTTACCGGAAGCGTATTACGTCGCCTGTCGCGAAGGCGACCGGCAAATCCGTCCGGCTTCGATCAATGCCGCCGTCCATTTTCTGCACCACACGCTGGCCATCGAAACCCGCGACCTGCAGGCCAGCATCGGCAGCTTCGGCGAAGACACCATCAATGGCCGCGCCGACGAATACCGGATCGGCTTCAGTACCGGCAAGGATGGCGAAGTGGTCTATGGTGTGGTCTGGCCGCTATACGGCGAGGAGGACGAAGAAGACATGGTCGATCCTGCCGAGCTGCCGTTGCAGCGACTGGCCGCCGGGGAAGTGCCACATCCGACGCCGCTCGAAGAAATCACCGCGCTATTGCGCGATGCCGGAGTGACCCGCATCACCCAGCATCAGGAACGCTTCCCGCTCGAATTCTGCGATGACTGCGGTGCGCCGCTGTTCCCGGACCCCGAAGGAGAACTGGTTCATGCCGAAATGCCCGAAGATGCGCCACAAGGACCGCCCCATTTCCATTGACAAGTCGAGTGCGTCACAAACCGGACCGGTAGTTTAACGACAACCAGAGAAGCCATGGATCGCGATGCATTGCTGACAACGACCCGCGACGAGTTCCTGCATGCCTTCATGCTGGCGATTGACCGTGCCCTGCCGCGCGCCGCCGCAACACTGCTGCGGACTGCGGAGACCACGTTTTCAGCGATAGACCAGCGCCGCTTGCTGGGCGCGTACAGCCTGTTCCGTGATCGCGAAACCGAGCTGAACAGGCAAATGCGTCACAGCATGAGGAAGTTGCTCGATCGCAGTTTCCAGACGACCTACAGCACGTTTCGCCCTTCTTTTTCCGACAGCTACCAGGCCAACGAACTGGCGCTGCTCGACACCACCGTGCATGAAAACCTGCTGCGCATTAACGAAGTCACGGCGCGTTTCCGGCATGCCGCTGACAGCCAGTTGCGCGACCTTAACATTCGTATTGCGATCCTCTTCGAACAAGACCGCATCAATGAGCGCGAAAATCCATTCCGGCCCTTCCTGCTGTCGCGCGCGGTGGCGAATGCCATCGACAACCTTGGTGAACAAGCCGACGTCAACAGCACACTGTTCGATCAACTGGCCGAAGACCTGCGCGCTGAAATCAGCGTGATCTACGATACTGTCAACGCCTATCTGGCCAGCCACGGCATCGCCGCGCAGTTGCAACTGCGTATCGAAAAGACGGGTGAATCCAGCTTGGCCGGTGACGCTGGTGCAAACCCTGACCGGACCGAGTCGATGGCCAATGCGCTGGACCCGCGGGAGATCGACACCGGCACACGCGCCCTGTCGAATGACACGCCGCGCAACCGGATCGAACAACTGATCGAGATGGTGCGCCAGATGACTCTTCCGTTTTCGCCGGGCAGGAGTGGACTGGATGTCGCATTGGGTGTCGCCCTGGTACGCCCTGGTAGCTCGGATGAGTCAGGCGACATCGCCACGGCAAATCCTGACAACGCGTGGCCAGGAACCCAGGGACTGGTGGCCACGCTGCAGAAATTATTCTCCGGCGTATCAGGCAACATGTCTCTGGCAGGTGCCGCTGCGAACTCCAGCACGCCGTCCGGGACGGCGACACCAAGCGAACCGCTGAGCGCCTCGTTGCGCCACTCGCTTGATGCGTTGATGACGGAGGGGATCCCGTCTGCCGGACAGATGGCGCTGGCCAGTGGTGATCTGCGCAATCTGATTTTCGAGCAGCGTGAAGCGCTCAGCAGCGCGACCTCCGATCGCCACGAGCAGCTGACGATCGATGTCGTGGCGATGCTGTTCGAATTCATTTTGCGCGACCTGCAGATACCGGCCGAAGTACGTGCCCAGCTCGCTCGACTGCAGTTCCTCGTACTCAAGATCGCGCTGCGCGACAGCATGCTGCTGACCGACAAGAGTCATCCGGCACGACTGCTGGTGAACCGGATCGGGTCGGTCTCGGTCGGCATCAGGCAGATCGATCCGAGCGGTCACCGCTTCAGCACTGAAATCAGTCGCATCGTCGACACCCTGCTGTCCGGCCAGAGCGACAACGCCGATCTGTTTGCGACGATGCTGGACCAGTTCGACACCTTCATTGCGCAGGAATTGCGCGGTAATGACAGTGCAGTCGATCTCGCTGTCATTGCCCTCGAAAAAGCCCGTAGCCGCACGCTGCGTTTTGCCCGGCTCGGTGCAGGACTAGCCGAAGGACTTGGCGGGTGCCACGTTGATCCGTTCCTGAGCAATTTCCTGATGACGACCTGGGTCAGGGTCATCGAGCGCGCCGAGCGCGATAGCGATACAGCGGGACTGCACTTGCGCCAGCTTGTGCCAGACCTGTTGTGGAGCATCGTTCCCAAGTATTCACCGGTGCTGCGCCGCAAGCTGCTCGGCATGCTGCCCGGTCTGGTTGGCATCTTGCGCGAGGGCATGCTGCAGGAGAACATGACCGGCATCGAGCGACTCGACATCATGAACTGGCTGGTCGAGGCCCACAGCCGGGCACTGCGTGGCACCGAAGCCGACACGCCGGACTTGTTGCTTGAAACGATGCAGCAGCGTTTCGCGCTATTCACGACAGTACCCGATCATGACACCGGTACGGCAGCTCTCGAAGTCGCCAGTATCGACCCGGATCAGGACGGTTTCCTGACCGAAGCACTGCAGGAAACCGAGGCGGCACTGGAGTTACTCGATCCCTTGGTCGAACAGGATGCGGCACCGGAAAACTGGGTATCGGCACAGGCAGAAAACAGTGACATCCTCGCGCGACTGCGCAACGGCGTCGTCATCGATATCACGCTCGGCACCTTGCCCGGTACCGGCCGGCTGCACTGGATCGACCAGAACAGCACAGCGCTCGTGCTGCAAATCGACGACCACCCCGCACCGTCGATGATGAGCGTACGGATGTTCCTGCGCCTGCTTGCTCTGGGCCGGATCGGCTTCCGGGAAACCGCACCGGTGTTCGAACGGGCCGTCCATGCGCTGATGCTGTCGGCGCAGCAGATGGAGAA
>CANFED010000165.1 GCA_947445995.1 Oxalobacteraceae bacterium
CCGCATGCATCGACAGCGCATCGTACGCCAGTACGCGGTAAGTCAGCCAGCCCCATAACAGCGGCTGCACCAGAAACCCCAGTGGCGGAATCGCCGACAGCGGCAGCGTGACCAGCCACAACAGCAGGAAGGCGACGAAGGACGATAACGCGATCCAGAGACTGCCGAGCAGCGAGCCGCCGCCGCGTTGTTCCAGCGTCGGAAAGCGCCGGCTGGCGACATGCTTGACGACGACCGGCATGGCCAGCGTGCCGATGAACACCAGGGCGGTCAGTATCATCAGCGGCAACAACACCCACATCGCCAGCAGCGGCACGATCACGGCCTTGATCGCACCAAGGCCAAACCAGCCGAGCACGTTGCCGACAATCCGAAAGCCATCGTTGTCGAGAAACCAGCTGTGTATCCAGTCAATCAGCGGCTGAAAACCTAACCACAGCACGACGCCCCAGATCACTACCGACAGCAGAAACGGCATCAGCGTCAGCAGCAGCATGCGCGCATGCAATTGCGACCAGACTGCGCGAAAAAAAGCGGTGAGGACAGGATGCATCAAGTGCGGCGCTTGTCGGAACCGGTCATGCGTTTCAGACCCAGCCATTGCTGCGCCCAGAAGCCGCGTCCATAGTCGCGGTTGCTGCCGTCCGGCGCTGGCAACTGGTCGCGGATGCCGGTCGGACCAAAGCTCTCGCTGAAATTCGCGGTCCGGAAAAGGATGTCCCAGAGCGGGAACAGCACGGCAAAATTATGACCGCCCAACGAGTTCTTGCCATAGCTTTCGTGACCGATGCCGATGCCATGATGGACCCGATGATAGCGCGGCGACACCAGCAGCCGCTCGCCGAGCCAGCCGAAGTGCAACTTGATGTTGGCGTGCTGCAGGCTTTGCAGAATGCGCGATGCGGCCACCAGCAATACGTACTGGCCGGGTGGCACGCCAATGGCCAGCGCAATCACGGCCATGTATATGTCGCGCATGAAATCATCGAGCAAGTGGTTGCGGTTGTCGCTCCACAAATTCATGTCTTGCTGGCTGTGATGCAGGCTGTGCAAGCCCCACCACCAGTGAATCTGATGCGAACTACGGTGATACCAGTAATCGAAAAAATCCAGCACGAACAGGTACAGCAGGAAGGTCACCAGCGGCAGGTCGGTCACGCCGGGCCACAGGCCGTCGAGGTTGAACGGCTGCATGCCTTCGAGATGCAGCACGCCGGTCAGGTGGTCAATCAGTGGATCGAGTACGAAAAACACCGCTACCGTGAACGCGCCCAGACGATGAATCGCGGTGTACAGAAAATCGATGCGGCGTGCCCGCTTGTCGGTGATCACCTGCGCCGGCAACAGCGCTTCGAGGGGACGCAACAGAACGAACAGCAAGACGATTTCGCAGATGCCGACGAGCAGCCACTCGGTGCCTTCGAAGGCTTGTTCGGTGAATTCACCAAGGCCGGTCAGGTAGACGAACGGCTCGATCACGCTCTGGAATAGCCAGCCCTGGACTTGCGCAAACAGGTCGACCAGAGTGGTAATCATTGACGATGCTCCGCAACATGCTGACGGTAATCGGGATGGTCGCGCAAGGTCGCGAAGCAAACACCTTTTTGCTCCAGTCCGGTCAGCAAGGGTTCGAGCACCGCCGGTGCCCACGGGTCTTTGCGCGACCAGATACCGAGGTGCGCCATGAAGATATCGCCGTCTTTCAGTTCGCTCAATGACTGCTGCAACAGCCTCGCATTCGGCGAGGTCTGGCTCGACAATTCATCGCCGGAAAAACCGGCAGGCGCCCAGCCGACATGCGCGTAGCCGCACGCCGCACCGGCCGCACGCAAGTTCGGGGTCAGCTTGCCGCCGGGCGCACGCCACAAAGGATCGAGCTTGCTGCCCGTCAGTTCATGAAAGCGTGTCGCTACGCGATTGAGTTCATCGCAATATTGCTGCCCCGTCCAGCTGGCCTTTTTTCCCGCTTGCGCGCCAAATTGCGGCTTCATTTCGATTTTGCCATCCGGCAGATCGCGCTGTACGTACACATGGTCAAACGTATGCGTGCCGAAGGCGTGGCCTTCGGCGACCAGCGATTTCCAGTACGGTGCCCAGGACGCATCGAGCGAAAAGTCACCATTGACAGTTTTCTCGTTGGCCAGAAAGAACGTTGCCTTGGCGTGATGACGCCGCAGTGTCTCGGCGATCAACGCTGCCTGCGACTGACTGCCAGTGTCGAAAGTCAGGTAGATGGTGCCCTTGCAGGAAGCTGCCGCTGCCGCCGCAGTGACATTACCGGCCACCGACCATGCCAGCAACAGGCACATCAGTCGAACTGGTCCTGCAGAAAAGTGCGTCGTCGTCCTCATGCGTGCTTGCTCATGATGTTAGCCGGCGGCCCGATTGATGAAATACACCCCATGCGGCGAACGTCCGACCGGAATCAGCTTGATGACCTTGCGGCTTGCCACATCGATGACGGCAACCTTCTTGATCCAGCGCAGCGTGACCCACAGTGTCTTGCCATCGGCGGTCAGTTCCATGCAATCCGGCCCGCCGGGAACGTTGATGGTGCCGACGTTCTCAAGCGTTTTCATGTCGATCAGGTTAATCGTGTTCGACACCCGGTTCGACACGAACATGTGACGACCATCGCTCTTCGGATGGAAATTATGGGCACCGGCTCCCGCCTTGATGCGTTTGACGATTTTCTGGGTACGCCAGTCGATTACTTCGACGACGTCGCTGCCCATGATGCCGACCATCAAATATTTTTCGTCAGGAGTCAGCGCAATTCCGGCTGGCAGCTTGCCAACCGGCATGGTCCACATGACCGCCTGCGTAGCCAGATCAATCGCGCTGATCTCGTCACTGCCTTGCTGTGTCACAAAGACGATACTGCTGTCGGCGGTGAACGCCATATGACTGGGTAATTTGGGCAGCGGCACGCGCTTGGCCAGTGTCATGTCCTTGCCGTCATAGCGATAGATATCGACGCGATCAAGCCGCAATGCATTGGCGACGAACCATTTCTGGTCAGGTGAAAAACCGATCTGGTATGGGTCAGCGATATTCTTGACGCGACGCTGGATCTCGCCAGTAGCGGGATCGAGGAAGACCAGCTCATCACCGGTCGCACTGGCAACGATCAGCGATTTGTTGTCGGGCGTCGCCATCAGATGATGCGGCTCCTTGCCCACAGAAAAGGTGTCGGTGACCTTGTAGGTATCCTGATCGATCAGGCTGACCGTTGCATCACGGGAATTGAGAACCACCACGACGGTGGCCTGGACTGGCACTGCACTCAACAACGCAACCAGAACCGCACACGCACTACCGAAATAACGAAACATGGACACCACTTGAAGAGGGTTGAAACAAACGGTATTTTACCGCGTCAGCCGAAGCGCTCCTAGCCGTCATATGTTTCCTGCCGGATCAGGTGCCACACCGCCGCCACTGCCGCTTTCACGGCCTGCTACAATCGACCGGCATTTTTATCTCCCCACCCACTCTTTTCAGGAAAAAATCATGTCCCTCACCATGTTGGCCTCAGGCCTGCAATACGAAGATACCCAAGTCGGCACGGGCGATGAAGCCAAAGCAGGGGATCACGTCAGCGTGCATTACACCGGCTGGCTGCAAAAAGCCGACGGCAGCGCCGGCAGCAAATTCGATTCGAGCAAGGATCGCAATGATCCGTTCAATTTCCCGCTGGGTGCCGGTCATGTGATCAAGGGCTGGGACGAAGGCGTACAAGGCATGAAAGTTGGCGGCGCACGCACGCTGGTGATCCCTGCCTCGCTCGGCTATGGCGCACGCGGTGCCGGCGGTGCCATTCCACCGAATGCCACGCTGATTTTCGAAGTCGAACTGCTAGGCGTTTAAGGTCCGGCATGAAACCTTTTCTCAAGCATCTTTGTGCTGCAGCATTGCTGTCTGCGATGGCAAGTGCCAGCTTTGGCGCTGAAGCGCTTACGCCGGTTGATAACAAAGCTATGGTGACGACACCTTCCGGCTTGCAATACAGCGTGGTTAAGCTTGGCACTGGCGCACTTGCCAAGGCGGGCGACAATGTCAGCGTGCACTACACCGGCTGGCTGCAAAATCCTGACGGCAGCATTGGCAAGAAGTTCGACTCCAGCCGCGACCGGGGCCAGCCATTCCAGTTTCCACTGGGTCGCGGTCAAGTCATCCGTGGCTGGGATGAAGGCGTACAAGGGATGCAAATCGGCGGTCAGCGCCGGCTGGTCATTCCGGCTGCGCTGGGCTATGGCCAGCGTGGTGCGGCTGGCGTGATCCCGCCGGGTGCGACATTGGTCTTCGACGTCGAGTTACTCGGACTCTGACTCACATGGTCAGATCCTTGTTTGCCGCAGTACTCCTGCTTTCTCTTGGCGGTTGCGTCGTCATGACAGTGGGTGCGGCAGCAGTATCGGTGGCCAGCACGGTAGTCGGGGTCGGCGTCACTGTCGGCTCCGCCGCCGTTGGTGTGGCCGGCAGTGCCGTCAAGGGTACAGCCGGCCTGCTTGTCAATTAACTTTATTCTTCTCTGTCCGAGGCGCTTTATGACACTGCAAACCCAGTTCGAACAGGCTCTCGCCGACTCGAAAAATCTCGATGATCGCCCTGATAACATGACGCTGCTGAAAATGTATGCGCTCTACAAACAAGCTAGTAACGGCGATGTCGATGGGGCGCGACCGGGCTTTACTGACCTTGTTGGCCGGGCCAAATGGGATGCATGGGATGCGCTGAAAGGCATCGCTCAAGAACAGGCCATGCGACAGTATGTTGATCTGGTTGCAGACCTCAAAAGCGGAATTTAGTACATTCGGTGCAATGCCCGAAAGGCGTTGCACCATAACCACCGGCACGGAGCGAACAACTCGACATCACCTGTGCCGTCTGTCCGCCCCAACCATGCCCTACCCGTCACGCTCGTAAATCACGCCACCCCGGAAAACACCTTCGCCATATTGCGCGTGACTTTTTCCTGAATCATTGGCGCAAACGATTTCAGCATGATGCCCAAAGTAATATCGAGCCGGGCGTCATTCGCTCCGATTGCCAGCGTGCCAGCCACACCACTGCGATTGAACGACAGCACGTCACCGTCCCACGTACTCGCGACGTCATAATCGGATGCCATTTTGTCGGCCACTGTCTGTGCTGCAGCCATGGCGTTGTCACGCGAGAGCTGGTGTTGCTGCGTAATGCTGATATCGGCCATCGCCTTATCCTTTCGAGTTTACTTGCGGGTTCAGGCAATTCGGTGGCAACTGGCCGGCAAGCGCGGCAATCAGGTTGCTGGCGGCGCAATTGGTCATCGCACGCCGCGTCTGTTCCGATGCACTGGCAATATGCGGCGTGAGCACCACGTTTGATAACGCCAGAAAGCCGGGATTGAATGCCGGCTCGCCTTCAAAGACATCGATTCCGGCACCGGCGATACGCTGTTCGCGTAACGCATCAATGAGCGCGATATCGTCGACGATTCCACCTCGTGCAATATTGACGAGGATGGCTGTTGGCTTCATCAGCGCCAGTTCGGCCGCGGCGATCGTATGGTGGGTCGCCGCTGAATACGGCAATACCAGCACGACGTGGTCGGCCTGGCGCAACACGTCTTCCTTGGTCCGGTACTCGGCATTGTTGGCACGAGCTTCGAGTTCCGGCGTCAGGCGCGAACGGTTGTGATAGACGACCTTCATGTCGAATCCCATTGAGCGGCGCGCAATCGCCTGGCCAATGCGACCCATGCCAATGATGCCCAGCGTACTGCCATGCAGGTCGGCCCCGAGGAAGCCGTCGTAGCTCCACTTTTTCCAGTGACCGGCACGCAGCCAGTGTTCGGATTCCGTGATGCGCCGTGCCGCCGCCATCAATAGTGCCCAGCCGAAATCAGCGGTGGTTTCATTGAGAACATCGGGCGTGTTCGTGACCATGATGCCGGCTTGCGTGGCCGCATCGAGTGCAATGTTGTTATAGCCGACAGCGATATTGCAAATTGCCTTGAGTTGCGGCGACGCCTGAATTAATGCGGCGCTGATACCTTCGCTGGAAGTCACCATCACGGCATCTTTGCCACGGACTTTTTCAAGCAAGACTTCAGGTGAAAAGATCTCGTCGGCCTGGTTAGACTCGACATTGAACTGTTGCTCCAGTCCGGCGAGGATATCGGGGAATATCGCGCGGGCGATCAGGATTTTTTTCTTGGACATGGCGGGCAATCATGAAGGGAGTGATCTGGAATGGCGGGGCAAGATGCCAGAGAATGAGGCATGCATTTTAGCGCAGACCACATTGCAGACGAACACGATACATCCGCTGCAAGCATGAAAAAGCCTCGTAAAAACGAGGCGTCTTCATCACTGCAAACCTGATACCACCATGCCGGTAGCAGTCAGTACAAAAATTTTAAGACTGGCCGGCTTTTGCCTTGCGATGTGCCGCAACACCAAGCAAGCCAAGACCGGCAAGTAGCATTGCATAGGTTTGCGGCTCAGGGACGGGCGGTGGAATCGGCACACCACTTTCCACAAAAAGTGAACCGGTATAACTGTTGATGGTACCAGTCGAATTGCCGCTCACCAACAATTGCAACGGCCCTGTAAATTGTTGCGCCCCGAGTGCCATGCCGTAAACGGTGAGTCCCGGCACTGGATTTAATGGCGTAGCCGCTATCAAACTGACGCCGTTGAGCGAAGCAGAATTAAAAGTCACTCCCTTGCCAGAAATTGAAAACGAACTGAGCAATGCTGTTGTCAATCCTTCTACCGATGCCGGAGTGAAATTGAAGACATCGTTAAACGTCCCCGTCCCGGAATGGGTGCCGCCGAAATACCCCGTCGAGTCACCAGTAATTGCATCAATAGACAGAGGAACGACTTGTACCGGGGCGGTGTCCGCATGGGCAGCAGGGAGAAAAAATACACTGGACAAAGCGATTGCCGCGAAGGTGAATTTGATTTTCATAGATACCTCGATGAGAAGTAGGTTAATGAATGCAACCAGAATAAATTAGCAACTTAAAAACTTAATACAATTAAATTTTTCTAAAAAGACACACAACACGACATCGACTACTCCACCAGCTTCTTTTCTTCTGAAGCACAAATTTAAGTATCTACATTTTTCCCCATTACTTATTGATAAATGTCATACCGATTAACTATTTGTTTCATGACCACAGGTACAAATAACTTACTTCCTCACCACAAAATTATCAACGCAACTGAATACTTCACTGCTTTACGGATATAATTTTCATGTATAAATATTACTTAAAAACATTATTATTTGTTTATCGATAAAAAGTTTTTGTGGCCCTATTCAAATACCTTGCTGCAATAATAGAACGGCATTAATCAGCGATTTTTCTTATCATTCATAAAATTAATTATTCGAAGTAACTATTCGAAATGAATATTTTTAGGATTCGACGAAACCGGAGGATGACCCGGAACGCACGATGAGCGCCGGGCCACAAACATGGATTGGGGTCGTGCCAATTTGATTAGTTAGCCTGACAACGGCAACAATGCTGAGGACTGGGGAGGACGTTCACGATGGCTGCAACATTGAGATACCTTGCAGTAGCATCAACTGCATGAGGGATAATTCCGCGCCGAAGACACAGACAAAAAGGCAAGCGTACCTTTGACCGTCAACACGAATGAGGAGGTCAACTCTAAAACCGAGGCGGGCGAACTCACACGGAGGCGACGATGAATGCGTACGGGAAGTTTATGAGGCATTAGACAATGCCGAGACCGTCGTCACAATAGGACTACTCAGACGAAAATAGGCTGCACTAAATATCGTGAAGAAATTACAAAGACGCCAATTTGGATCAGCGCTGAGAAATGATTGTATTCAAACTGTCGCCCTGATCGACGCAACGGACTTCAACGTCTATTTTAAAAACAGAAACGCCTCGCGAAAGCGAGGCGTTTGTTTCTTAACCATCCGCCCCAATTTTTCAGAATCGCAGCAGATGAATTAATTAGGCTTGATTGGCTTTGGCTTTGCGACGTGCTGCGAAACCAAGCAAACCGAGACCGGCCAGCATCATTGCGTAGGTTTCTGGTTCTGGGACTGGAAGCGTAGGAATGGCTAGCGCAGGGCTTGACGCATATGAAAAGTTATATGAAGCAGTGTTGTCGCCAAAAGCTAAACCTTTTACCTGATAAAAGTAATCTCCGATAGGCAAGCCCAGAATTGAAAATGAGGCACCCTGATTATTGCCCAACGACGTATCGGAGCCCATCAAGTAGGTGGAAGAGCCGAGCTTCTGATACAAGCCGACAGTGAACCCAGAAATATCTTTCGTTGAACCGACTTTTGTACGTACCGTGTATGAACCACTGCCTTCAACATCGGATCCCAGAATTGATGCTATTGAAAATGTGAAATTATTTGAGAACGATCCCGACAGGCCGAAAACGTTATATTCACTGCTAACGTTACCCATTACGGTGTCGAACATAGGATTTTTTAGGGAAATCGGGTCGGCAGCGGAAGCGACACCAAAAACAGAGGTTAGGGCAAGAGCAAGAACAGCAAATTTAAGTTTCATAATTATCTCGATAAATGGTTTCGGGTTGGAGGATTTCTTATTAACAACATTGACCAAGATAATTATTCCTGGCTCGTCTTATGGGCTTGATAATATCTCAACACTCAAAAAAACAATAGATATTTTGATAACGCATTGAGAAAAATCACGTTAGTTGACAATTGAGCCAAAATCTTACATAGCAGCTTCCGCAAGTCCTACAAAAACGAATCGATCCCCTACAAAACTCCGTACAAACCAGGCCGAATTTGCTTATACGCATTCTGTCTAAGCTCCGTTTGTAGGAATACACGAACTGACTTAAAATACGCCCCTCTGCGGCTACCTGCTTCATGCTGCATCCTGCCTCGGTCCGCCGAACAGTGACGCACAGCCCTGCAACCCGTCTCACCTTTACAGAATCAGGATTGTTATGACCCACGTTGTGACCGAATCGTGCATCCAGTGCCGCTATACCGATTGCGTGGATGTATGCC
>CANFED010000166.1 GCA_947445995.1 Oxalobacteraceae bacterium
TGCACGCTGGACCGTTGCCAGTGAAGACAATGGGGCACGCAGCATGACATTGGCGCAGTTGATTACCGGCGCGGTGCTGAAACTGGGGGAGGCCAAGGTGGAAATTACGAACAATCATTTTCCAGCGCCGCAAAACCGGCAATAGGAGGCTGTGATGGGTAACGTTACTCTTTCCGGTTCCCCTACGCCAATTGAAGAAACGTCACAAAAACGGCTTTCCAGAAAACTCATCTGGTGGATCTTCGGGATTCTGGTCACGGTGTGTGTCCTGCTCGTGATCGTGATGGCGTTTTCGAGCGATGATCAGCAGCGCGCCGCCAACCAAAAAAAGAAAGACGATGAAATTGCCCGCGTGATGCGGCAAAGTGCCGGTACGCCTGACGACATCAACAAGATCAAGGCAGAACAGGAGCAGGCGGCGCGGGAAGATCGGGAGACGCGAGCCGCTGCCGAGCGTTTGCGCATGGCGCGCGAAAAACTAACGGGTGAAGTGATGCCGGAAGTCAAACTGTCGGCCAAAGAGGTGGATCAGTATGCCGAGATCAGGGACGCGACGCCGGTCGAAACAGCAGACGACATTCTCAATGACATGGTGGTGTTTCCACCAAGACGAGCCGACAGCGCAGCTAATAGCGTCCCCGCGTCGCAGTCGTCGTCGTTAGGTTACGCACCGGGCGCGGCCAATGAAGGTCTGATGACACCGGAGCAGATGGCACAACGCGCACAGCGTAATACGATGGGCGCGCAAGGACGATCCATGCAGTTTCTTGCGCAAGCTGCGGGAGCCGGAAGAAGCGCTTCGCCGACGCAATGGTCGGACGCGCTTGGTGGCACGGCTATCAAATCGCCTGTCGCTCCGGTCACGGCCCCGTCAAAATTTCTGTTGTCCGAGGGCGTGCCGATTTCGGTGGTATCAACCCGGATGATCAACTCCGATTTGCCGGGCAAGATGGAAGCACGCGTCACGCAGGACGTGTACGACAGCATCGCCAACGAACACCTGTTGATTCCAATGGGTTCGCGCCTGGTCGGACCTTACAACTCCGAAGTCATTCCAGGTCAGGATCGTGTGGAAGGTGGGTTTACGCGTCTAATTTTTCCGAACGGGGCATCGATTGCGCTCGACGCTTCAGGCATGGCGGATCGGCTCGGCCAGTCGGGGCTGGAGGGTGACGTGAACAATCATTTCATTCGTCAACTGGCTCTGCAATTCACGGTCGCCGGTGTTGCCAAGGCAGCGAAGGTGGACAACGCCTCCGGTGGTGGTGTCAACGTGTACGCCGGTGGCAGCACCACGTCGACCGCTGGACAAATATTGACCGACACCGTTTCGCGCTATTCCAATCGTTACCTGAACCTGAACCAGAAGCCGACGATCACGATACCTGAAGCGACGCTGTTTAATGTCATTGTTGCGCGTGATCTGTACTTGCCGCCGTCAGTGACGGTCAAGCCCAATCCCCTGTTTGCGGAGGAGGTTGAATGAAACGCTCCCATTTGTTGTGGTTGGTCGCACCGTGGGCAGCGGGCGTTTTACTGACAGCCTGTACGTCTCTGGGTTCGGTGTCGGGTTCGGCACCGGTCGAACGGTTTGATTTCCAGTACCGGGTGCAAGGTGATGCGGCAACGCGACCCTACCAGGTCTTCGATGATGGCCAGCACACCTATTTTCAATTCCGACAAACGCCGGACAAACTGGAGGCCGGGGTATCGACACCTTCGGGCATCGTATCGCAGGATATCGAGCCGTCCGTCAATTATGTGCAGGCCTATTCGGTGGCCACATCATGGGAGTTAAAAGAGAACGGCAAGATCTATGTCATTACCTACACCGGGCCTGCACGCAAAGACCGGATCAAGGCAAAAGAGATCGCTGGTTGATAGCGTCAATTCCCTTGCAGGGAAGGGTGCTTTGTCTGCCCTGTTTCTCCTGGCCGGCGGCTGCATTGGTTGGCTTGCGTGGCCGGGACCAATCAGCGCAACCGATACGCTGCAGGACGGACTTGCCGAACTCAATCCCACGTTGCTGTGCATTCTGCTGTTGCCGGTCGGCTGGGCCGTGGGGAAAACACGCGGGCAGATTGTGTTGTTTTACTTCGGCTATGTGTTGGCCGGTGCGCGCGATCTGCCGACAGTAGTCACGACGTTTTTGCCGGACAGCTCTGTCGGGATTGGTGTTCTTTGCTGGCTGATGCAAGCGGCCATACTGGTTCTGCCGTGGGCGCTCATGTGGAGGCCTCGTATGGCGCAATGGACAGCCGCCTGGCATCTTGCCGCCGTGGTTTTATTGCTGAGCGTTCCGCCGTTCGGGTTCATCGGCTGGCTCAATCCAATGGTGCTGGCCGGGTACCTGTATCCAGGTAGCGGCTGGTGCGGCGTCGTGCTGTTTCTACTGCTGTTTGCAGTGATCGCCTTTTCTTGCGCCAGTGTGTCCGTACGATGCCTGACAATTATCGTACTGCTTGGACTCGGTAGCGTCTGGACGAACCTGCATTATCAGCGTCCTGCTGCGCCAGCTGGTTGGGTTGCGCTGTCCACGCAGATGGGTGAGCACCCTCTCATTCACAATCTGCCATTACGGTTTTCCTACCACCAGCGATTAACAGCAAGGACGATCGATGCGCTCCGGATACTTCGGCCAGCGGTGTTGATCCTGCCAGAGAGTGTCGCGGGTACCTGGCTGCCATCGACGCAATTATGGTGGCAGCCGGTGGCTGCCCAGGCCAATGTTCAGCAGACCACCGTGCTGGTTGGCGCTGATCGCTATGTCGATAACGACCGGTATTTTTATAACAGCGTGATCGATATTGGTCGAAGTCGGGTCGTTACCACCGACCGATTTCCAATGCCTTTCGGGCAGTGGCGTCCCTGGACGGTACCGAGTGCGAGGATGAGCGTGCTGAAAAATAACGCATTCATCATTGATAAACAACAAGTCGCGCTATCGGTTTGCGACGAAGATTTTCTTTTCTGGGTTCATGTGCTGTCAATGTGGCAGGCCCAGCCAGCCGTCATGGTGAGTATCGCCAATAACTGGTTCGCACGGGATGCTGCCCAACCTTGGATCCAGGCTCGGCACGTGCAGTTGTGGGCAGATTTGTGGGGATTACCATTATTGCGAGCACTTAATCACTGAGCACCCATTCACAAAAATGTGACCTCCGTTTATCCCGCTTGCGGTTTGCAGGTCACTTGACTGCGTCGCAGCTTCAAGCCGCCGCCCAATCAGATGAGGAGAAAATTCGCCATGCATCCAATAATCCATAAAACCTTTGGCGGTTTGTCGCCGCAATACTATTTGCGGCAGTTCTTTTTTGGCCTGTTGATGTGCGGCTTTGTCGTCTTCGTATCAAGCCATGAGGGGAATTCGCCGCTCCGGCTTCCGATGATTGCCATGTTGGTTGTCAACACGTTGTTATATCCGTATGCACGCTTTGTCTACGAGAGCATTGTCGGCTTCATCATGGGTGACAACCTGTTCTTGGTGAACGCGGTCCTCATGATGTTTGTGAAAATAATGACGATGGCGATGTGCTGGAGCTTCGCATTGTTCATTGCGCCGATTGGCCTGATTTATTTGTACTTTCACCACAGCAGAGCAAGTTTTTAATCAACGCTTTTTTTGTGTCGCTCCACAACACGATCACCAGTCACTTCATTGACGGCAGCAACTTTAGACCCTGAAGGATTTGCAAGACGGTCACGGTCATACACTTGCCAGAAGAGGGTTGACGAATTTTTCAACATTGGGGCAAGGAGCGCAGCGACGCGTCAGGCCGTAGGCAAACTTCGTGGGGAGCCGGTGGGCAGGTCGGGCAGGTGCGCGCAGCGCAGCTTGTCCACGGCGCGACGGCGCGGTGGGCAACCGGGCTATCCACGGGCGGGCACGGGTGCGCCGGCTCAGGCCAATGCTTAAAGGCTTCTGTTTGGTTTCCTTAACAGCAGGCTCACAGGTCATTTTCTACAAACGGCCGTAAAAGACCGCGCTTTCGTGCTGCGCATCGGGCCACAATCGCCCGTGTTTCGCTCCTGTCGAGCTTCAACCCCTTGTTCCTTTCGCTGCGCTCCAGCGCTGCATTCTGGGACGTCAACCCCAGCACCAATATCAACATCAACATCAACATCAACAGCGTGAACAGCAACTCATTGATTGCCTGACTAGCGCCGCGTAGCGGCGATGTGGCGCCATGCCGTGCCGGCCCCGCGCCGTGGTGATGGCGTTGCGGGGAAGCCGTTGTCGCGCGCCCTCCTTTTTCTGCTGTCCTGGCACGTTGCCGCTGTCCTTCGGTCCGCCTCTCGTTGACGCATAGCACAAGCCAGACATCCGGCAAGGGTGCGCTGCGCCGGGATCCTCACCCGTTCGGTGCGCGCCTGCGGCTGTGCTCCGCTGCGGCTTGCGGTCCCGCCCTTGCCGGATGACTGTCTTGCGCAACCCATGCGTCGAGGCGGCTCCGAAGAACAGCGGCAACAGGACAACAGGAAAAGGACGACATCATGCGCGCGACAACAACCCACAACCCCATCACCACTCACACCGCGGGATTTCCTCCCGCACCCTCCGAGGCCCACCAAAGATCAGTCGTGCGTAACGGCAATATCGGCATCGCTTCTTGCGCTGAGGAAGTCGAACGCCCGGTCGTTTGTCTGCCGACCATGCGCGGTTGCACTTTGCTGAGGGCGGTTCTGCTGGCGCGGATTCATCAGCACATCAACCAGCTGCGCGGCGTGAACCGCTCGGACATTGATGGGATGAATTTCGAGAATGCAGCCGTTGCGGCGTTCGCGCAGGGCTATGCGGACTATGTCGCCGGCATTGGCGTCATGCCTGAGCTGTTCACCTGGGATGCGTTGCTGGTCCGGGGCTGGAAAGACGGGTTTGCCGCAGCCTTTGCCCGTCATGCCGACCCCGTTATTGCTGCCAGCACGGACGGGTCTCGATGCTGACTACACCGTTTTTACTTGTTGATTTTTCACCTGTGTCGTACCAACCAAGGAGAGCATCATGCAATTAGCCAGCCGTTTTCACCGCCATTCCAACGTGTTGCGCTCGGATTCGCCGATCGACGATGATCAACTAAAAATCGTTGCACCGTCGATCTTTGCCGAGGACAAACACGCCAGCCGCTCGGAACGGTATGCCTATATTCCGACTGCGGACGTCTTGACGGCGTTGCGCAAGGAAGGGTTTTCACCGTTCTATGTCTGCCAGACAAAAACACGCGACGAAGGCAAGCGTGAGCATGCCAAGCATTTGCTGCGTCTACGCCATGCCGAGCAGATTAATGGCAGCGAAGCCAACGAAATCATTCTGCTCAATTCCCATGACGGGACAAGTTCGTATCAGATGCTCGCTGGCGCATTCCGCTTCGTCTGCAATAACGGCATGGTGTGCGGCACGACGCATAACGATCTCCGCATCCAGCACAAGGGCAACATCATCGATAACGTGATCGAAGGGGCGTTTCGAGTGCTGGAGGACTTCGATCAGGTGGATGCGCAAAAAGACGGTATGAAAGTGCTGACACTGAACACCAGCGAGCAAGCGGCATTTGCACATGCGGCGCTGGCCTTGAAATACGACACCGATCTGGCACCGGCACCGATTACCGAGCATCAAATACTGCGGCCACGGCGCAGCGCAGACCTGGCAGATGACTTGTGGACGACGTTGAACCGCGTTCAGGAAAACCTGATCAAGGGCGGATTGCGTGGTCGCTCGGCGTCCGGCAAAACCATTTCGACGCGTGCCGTCTCCGGTATCGATCAGAACATCAAGCTCAACCGCGCCCTGTGGGTGCTTGCCGAAGAAATGCGCAAGCTGAAGGCGTAATCGTCTGGATGTTCAGGCCACCGGCAACGGCGGCCTGTGGTTGCCATTGTCAAATCAATTTGCTTGTGATTACCGATATGGCAGAGCGGAGCAGGGTGCATGTGCGAATACTGAGACAAAAATACGCGTTCTATCGCCGACTGCTCTTCTACGGCCGCTTACTGGAACACCTTTGGTGATCACATGCTAACCGGAGTGCAACCTATTACCGACGACGAGGCCTGGCAACGTCGTTGAGCCCGACATCATGACTTTCAAGAACCACGACTGCAGCAAGAATTTTCTTTTATCCACCACGTATAACAAGGAGCACAGCATGGGCACGATCAATCAATTCATCATCGACGGCAACGTGACGAAGGACGTTCTGTTGAGCTTCACGTCTGGCGGTACGCCGAGAGCGTTCTATACCGTCGCCGTGGATAACGTCTTTTACGAAGACGGCAAAAAGCGCGAAAAGACCGATTACATACCGGTCACGACCTACGGCCGTCAGGCCGAGAACGACGCCAAGTATCTGAAAAAGGGGTCGGCCGTTAACGTGATGGGCAGTATCCGCAGTTGGTACAACGCAGAAACTCAATGCGGCGGGTTCAACTTCGATGCGGACAGCGTCAAGTACCACGGCACGCCCCATCGCGTGCCGCCAAGCGTTGAAGCTGCCACGCCTGAGGATGCCTGGTTGCGGGACTATGATGCCGCCGAGGGCAGTGGCCAGCAGCCGAACCAGTGAGCTCAGGGATACCACACCGGCTTCTTGTGTTTCAAGCTGCCGGTATTGGGCATGCCGGCCCCGGCCAATGTCATCGAGGACTTCAAGGCCGACCAGCGCAGAAACAGCGATAGGTACAACGATGCGCCTGACAGCACATTGCAGGACAGCCCGCAACAATCACGTTCAGTCAGAACAGGGGGAAACAGTGCTTCGCAAAGAGACACAGACGCCTGACGGCTTGGACGGCCAGGCCGTCCGGTATGACGATGATGCGCTTGCGCGTATCGATGCTTTGCTCAACGATGCGGCCGCGCACTACCGGGCAGCGCTGCGCGTTTGCCCGGAGGCGCGGCGCTACTTGCAGGGACGGGGAATTGGCGGCGCTATCGCTGCATGCTTCGGCCTTAGTTACGCACGGCAGGCACGGCAGGACTTGGGCGACGTGTTGCAGGCCTATGACGACGACACCGTGCTCGCGTCCGGTCTGGTGGTGCTCAACGGCGATCAGGGAAAGGGCGAGGACCGGCGTGTCGACCGCTTTCGCGGCCGCGTGATGTTTCCCATCCGCGATCGCGACGGCCTGCTGGCCGGCTTCGGGGGCCGTCTTCTCGATGGCACGACTCCGAAATACCTGAACTCACCGGACGGTCCCACTTTCCGAAAGCGCGAAATACTGTATGGCCTCTTCGAGGCCAAGGCGGCCATACAGTCAGCAGGCCTGGCGGTGGTGGTCGAAGGTTACGTGGATGTCGTTTCGCTCGCGCAATCTGGTTTCGAGCCGTCGGTGGGCACATTGGGCACGGCATGCACTCCCGAACAGATCGCGCTGCTGCTGGACGTCACGCCGCACATTGTTTTCTGCTTTGACGGTGACGCGGCTGGCCGCCGCGCCGCCGCTAAAGCGCTGGAAACCACCCTGCCGCTTGCCACCGCGGACAGATCCTTCCGTTTCGTGTTCTTGCCGGCCGATCATGATCCGGATTCGTTTGTTCGCTCCCAGGGTGTCGCGGCTTTCCGTTCGATGCTGGACGCGGCGGTCTCGCTGTCTGGCTACCTGACCGAACTGATTACAGTTGGCTGCGAGTTGCATTACGCAGAGGGCAGGTCCCGCTGTTCTTCACTCGCTCGGCCCTACTGGCTGGCATTGCCGTCTGGTCCGATCAAGGATGGCTTGCGTGATCAGTGCGCGCAGATATTGCAATTTTCTCCCGAGCTCGTCGAAAGGCTTTGGCTGGGGAGCCTCTGACCACGGTCGTATAGCTCGGCGTCAACGCGCTGGCCGCTCCCCCGCGTGGAGACCATTTTTGCGTTGTTCGCGCGCATCGCCTTGGCGCTTGGGTCGCGTGAATTACGGGCATTTCGACTTGGTAGGTTACTCAACAGTCACAAGGAATTCCTGTACCCCGACAAGTCTGCTAATTTCTGAACTTGGCAGTAACAAAGGAGGGACACCATGCCACGCATCATCAAGCTACTGCTCTTCGTTTTTTTTGGCTCTATGGCCTTCTTCGTTGTAATGACGGCCGGCATGGTGCTTGTCTTACCCAACGCTGCGTTGCGCGTTAATCAGTATGGATGTTTCAACTCGAACAACGTCGCTGACACGTTTGGGCTGATACCGATCCAATTCGAGCCACTGGCCTTCGTCATTGTCGCGATTGCGGTCCTTGCTGCGGTTTTGCTTGCCGCAGGAGTCCGCAGTCGGCAGGTCTACCAGGAGCGACGAATAGCACTCGCTTGAGTCCCAGATTGGGGTTCTGAGCCACTATCGGCGGTATTTTCTGGGTATCGGTTTGGCTTTTCAACGCATCGCCTCCGGGATGTGTCTTGATAGCCTTCCTGCCGGTGAGTTGAATTCATTCAAGCGCTACCCCCAACGACAACCCCCTAGGCCATTTTCGACAAACCGCCGTCGAAAACCGCGCTTTCGTGCTGCGCATCGAGCCACAGCCCCCGTGTCTCGCCCCTGTCGGGCTTCAATCCCTTGTCCCTTTCGCTTCGCTCCAGCGCTGCGCTCGGGGACGTCAATAACTACCCCAGTAGCAACATCAACTTCAACAGCGTGAACGGCAACACATTGACTGCCTGATGAGCGCCGCGTTGCGGCGATGAGGCACCGGTCCGTGCCGGCCCCGCGCCGTGGTGATGGGGTTGTGGGCAAACCGTTGTCGCGCACCATCCTTTTCCTGTTGTCCTGGCGCGTTCCACCTGTCCATCAGATCCGCCTCTCTTCGACGCAAAGCCAGTGGCCGGCACCAGTCAAGGGCCGCTGCGCTGCAATCCTCACCCGTTCGGTGCTCGCCTGCGGCGGCGCTCCGCATGCGGCCTCCGGTTGCCCCCTTGACTGGCACCCGCCACTGGCTAACCCCTGCGTCGAGGCGGCTCCGAAGAACAGGTTCCACAGGACAACAGGAAAAGGACGACATCATGCGCGCGACA
>CANFED010000167.1 GCA_947445995.1 Oxalobacteraceae bacterium
CGCAAGTGTAGTCGTTTGACAAGAGCAACGTCAATCAAGGCCTTTCAGACTGGCAATGTGGACAAAAGCACGAAATTGCCCTTGTGTAATTGTATTGTGTCCAATCCGTGGCTTTCCCTCGCGGATATTGGGTATTATCGTGACATTCATGCGTATGGCGATGGCACCACCTTCGCTCATGATGATCCGGGTACCGGCAGCGCCATCGTCTGCCGCACACTGCTCAATGCACAACTAATCAGGGAAGTACCAGCCATGTCAGATGATTTCGATGCGCTGTTCGAAGAAGTAGCCGCACAAAGGACTGCCACCTTTGCAGAAACAGAAACTGCCGCCAGGCCAGCGGCCACCCCGGACAATTCCGTTCCGGCCCAGGAACACGCAGAACAGCGACAGCCGCAGGACGGCGCCATAGCAAGGACTTCCGACAACCCGATGTTCGAGCGCCTCGGTGGCATTGTCCGTCTGCTGCACGACTCGCTGCGCGAACTGGGCTACGACCGCACGCTGCACGCCGCCACATCGCAGATCACCGATGCCCAGGACCGTCTCGAATACATCGCGACGCTGACCGAACAGGCCGCCAATAAAGTTCTCAATACGATCGACGAAGGCATGCCCGCCCAGGATCAACTGGCCAAGCAGGCAAGAGACATGGACAGCCGCTGGACCCAGCTGTATGACGGCAAACTCAGCGTCGATGAATTCAAGGTCCTGGCCGCCGACTCGCGCAGCTTCGCCGGCACGGTGCTGACCAATACCGATACCGAGAAAGCGCGTCTGCTGGAAATCATGATGGCGCAGGATTTCCAGGACATCACCGGCCAGCTGATCAAGAAAATCGTGGTCATCACTCAAAAAGTCGAGATCGAGCTGGCGCAACTGCTGCGGGACAATGCTCCGCCGGAGCTGCTCAAGGAACGCAGCGAAGAAAAAGAAATTGACCTGATGCAAGGCCCGGCGGCAGTCGGTATCGCCATGCAGCAGGACGATGTGGACAGCCTACTGGATGGATTGGGCTTCTGATGGAAGAGATGCTGAGGGATTTCGTGATCGAGGCGCTGGAACTGGCGACCAATGTCGAAGAGCACCTGCTGACACTGGAGCGACGGCCGAACGACAAGGAAACACTGAATGCGGTGTTCCGGTCGTTTCACACGATCAAGGGCGGTGCCGGATTCATGAGTCTGCCGGCGATGGTGTCGGCCTGTCATCTGACTGAAAACCTGTTCGACGCCTTGCGCACCGGTGCGGCACCCGTCACGCCACTGGCCATCGAAGCCGCGTTGCAGGCCAGCGGCTTCGTCGCCGACCAATTGACCGAACTGGCCAATGGCGCGAGCCCCGAAAGCCTGTCGGCGATGCCGGCAGCACTCGAAGACATCCTGACCCAGGCGATTGAAGGAAAATCCACCGCGGTCACGGCCCCTGCCGCGCCCGTCGCCGTGGTCGTCGCGGCAACAACGCCAGCCGTCGCCACCACAGGCAGCGATGGCGTTCTGGACTGGGATGCGCTGTACGCAGCAGTCGTCCCCGGCGCAACCCCGGCTGTCGCCAGGTTGTCGGTACACGAGGCCGCCGCAGCGGTCGCGTCGGCAGCCGCCGCGGCAGCGATTGCACCGTTGACCAGCGCAGCGACCGGCGAAAGAGCGCCGGTGGTGTCGATCAAGGAAGACAGCATTCGCGTCGACGCAGTCAAGCTCGATGCCCTGCTGGAAGTGGCCGGCGAATCAGTCCAGGCCGCCAACCAGGCCAGCGTGTTGCTCGAAAAATTACAGCAATTTAAGTTCGATGGTGCAGCCACCGCGTTGATGGCCAGCCTGACCGAAACCCTCACACGGGCGTCGCGCTATTCGACCGAACTGCAACGCGCGACCCTGTCGACGCGGATGCAACCGGTCGGCCGTCTGTTCCAGAAATTTCCACGGCTGGTGCGCGAACTGGCCAAAGACCTTGGCAAAGATGTCGAACTGGTCATCGAAGGGGCTGAAACCGAAGTCGACCGGGTCGTGGTCGATAGCCTCTACGACCCGCTGGTCCACATGTTACGCAACGCGCTCGATCACGGCATCGAAAGTGCGGTCGACCGGGCAGCGCTGGGCAAACCGGCACGCGCCATCATTTCATTGAAGGCCTGGCAGGAAGCCAACAGCGTGATGATCGTGCTGGGCGACGACGGCAAAGGCCTCAATGCGGCCGAACTGCGTCGCAAGGCGATATCGAAAGGTCTGATCAGCGACAGCGCGGCGCAAACCGACCAGGAAGCCTATCAACTGGTCTTCCTGCCGGGTTTCTCGACCAAGGATGTTGCCTCCAGTGTGTCGGGGCGCGGCGTCGGCATGGATGTCGTCAAGACGGCGGTCGAAAAACATCGCGGCGCGATCAGCATTGATTCGGCACTCGGCAACGGCACACGGTTTTCGATTCGCCTGCCGATCGAGTTATCGATCGTCCCCACGATGCTGGTACGCACCGCCGATGCCGCTCTGGCGATGCCGATGGCTGTCGTGCAGCGGGTCGTCGAATTGCCGGAAACCTACATGGAAGTCGGCGGTGCACCAGTGCTGCGCGACCAGGGGCAACCGCTGCCGGTACGCTCGCTGGCCGCCATCCTCGGCTACACGCCAGGCCCGGAACGGGTCGGTATCGTGATCGCCGCACCAAGCCCGTACATTCTCGCCGTCGAGAAAGTCGAAGGCACGGCAGAAATGGTCATCAAGCCGCTGACCGCGCTGTCGGTGCAAGGCATCACGGGAACCGCGCGCTCGGCAGAAGGCGAACTGGTGCTCGTGGTCGGGCTATCCTTCCTGCTCGATGGCTGCAAGACTGGTGGACGGTTAGCCGCCTGATTGCGCGGGGAGCGGGTTCGGTGACGAACCCGCTCCGCACAATTGGCGATACGTTTATTGTCTCCTCACCGTCCGCTCACCGTCCGCTCACCGTCAGGCTTTCACTTCTGCACGGCTGGCCGAGCCGGTATTCTGACGCTGAGGTTGCGGTGGCTGAGCCTGCGGCAACTCGCGGCGTGACGATGCCTGTTCACCCTGCTCTTCGTCGCTTCGATCGCGTATCTCCAGCTTTACGCCGTGTTCCCGGTGTCGCAGCGGCACAGTGATTTCCAGCACACCATCGCGCATGCTGGCATGCACCGACTGTGCATCAATGCCTTCCGGCAAAGGGATCGAACGGAAAAAACGACCCTGCACCCGCTCGACCCGATGATAGCCTTCGGCTTGCTGCCGGCTTTCCACGTGCCGCTCGCCCTCGATGGTCAGCCTGTCTTCGTGCAACTGCAATTTCACATCGGCACGAGTTAATCCTGGCAAATCGGCACGGATCACGATCTCGTTACCGCGTTGCTCCATATCGACTGTCGGAGTCCATTGATGCTTTCCAATCAGATGCCGCTGGCCCGATTCAGCCAACGGACCCTGCATCAACCGGCTAACGTATTGATCCATATCTTCCGACAGTTTGCGCAACATCACGAACGGCTCTTCCCATGCATTCAGTACATTCGGCAACCAGTTTTGCGGCGACACGAAGGATTTTTGCAGCATGCTGGCCTCCTGTTCCAGCATACGTACCGGCATCTGTCCGAATGCGTTCGACATCTGCGACAGCATGCGTGCCGGTTGCGCCCACGCTTGTGCAAACGGGGCCGGCGTTAAACCACCAGGAGATGGACCGGAGGAAGACGACCGGGACTGTCCGAGGTCACCACTAAATTGCATCGAACCATTTTGCTCTGACATAGTGCTCTCCAAAATGAAAAAGAAATAAACGAAAGTGCCGGGGATGGCTGCTTGCACGGAACACTCGCCCTCAACACGACAGCTAGCCCATCAGCGCCCTAAATGGAACGCATGGATCGCACGAAGTTCCGACTAAATTGACTCCCGTTGACATCACGCGAATGCAAGCGACTTGCAGTGTGCAGCGTGAACACGACAGACGGTGCGAACAACTTGCACGACGATTGCGCCAACACAAACAACGTGATCGCTATCGCTCTAAGCTCCCTTATTCCGACTCCAACCCTGCCAAGTTTTTCGAAAGCGACTACTGCATGCAACCACTGCGTATCCTTACCTGGCAGGCACATAGCAGCTATCTGCATGCGCTAGGCCAGTTGCCCCATCAGTTTTATCTGATGACCGATACCGAACTGCCAGCCACCGACTGGCCGTATGGCGACAACATTCATCTTTTGCCTGCAGAGCAAGCCAGTAGCGCCCAGTTCGACTGCATCCTGTTTCATCGGCGCGAGCAGTATCTGGAAGAGCAGCACCGTTATCTGAGTCCCATGCAGCGCCGCCTTCCGCGCATCTATGTCGAACACGCCGCACCTGCCGACGACCAGGCCGGCACGCGCCATCCGGTCGACGATCCGGACGTCTTGCTGGTGCATGTCACGTCCTACAATGCCTTGATGTGGGATAACGGCCGCCAGACAATCCGCGTCATCCACCATGGCGTGGCGGCGTCTGCCGATCTCGACTACAGCGGCGAACGGCAATGCGGCGTCGTGCTCGGCAATCGGCTGTGGTCGCAACCGGGCAGCGAATCGAGGCACGGACCGGGCAGCGATATTTACCAGCAGCTGTGCCGGCGCATACCGCTCGAAGTCGTGCCGACGCAATGCCCGGCGACGCCGGAACACACGCATTGCGCGCCGCTGCAGCTACCTGCCAAGGTGATCCACTACCGATTCCTGTTTCATCCGGCACGCAGCCACACGCTCGATCCCGGCGTGATCGCGGCGATGATGAGTGGCCTGCCGGTGATCGGCCTGGCGACCGGCGAAATGGCCAACCTGATCCAGAACGGCGTCTCCGGTTACGTCGAGACTGACCTCGACAAACTCGCCGCACACATGCAGGAACTCCTGGACAACCCCCATTACGCCTTTGCGCTCGGACGCGGCGCGCAGCGGCGTGCACGGCAACGCTTCGGCATGCCGCGCTTTCTGGCTGACTGGAATGCAGCACTGCAATCAGTGACCGGCTTGCGGGCCGTGCCGGGCATGGACTGAGTACAATGGAAAGCTTGTCGACCACTCATTGAATGCGCTCATGAACCAACTCGAACAACTCAAGCAGTTCACCACCATCGTCGCCGATACAGGAGACTTTCAGAGCATCGCCAGCTTCGCGCCACAGGATGCCACGACCAATCCGTCGCTGATCCTGAAAGCGGTGCAAAAGGAATCCTACCGTCACCTGCTCGAACAAGCTGTCCGCGACCATGCCGGCAAGAGCACTGCCGAGATCGTCGATCATCTGCTGGTCGCTTTTGGTGGCGAAATCCTCAAGCTCATTCCCGGTCGCGTCTCCACCGAGACCGACGCCCGCCTGTCGTTCGATACCGCCGCCATCGTTACCAAGGGCCGTCACCTGATCGCGCTGTACGAAGCAGCCGGCATTGCACGCGAACGCGTGCTGATCAAGATCGCCTCGACCTGGGAAGGCATACGCGCCGCCGAAATCCTCGAGCGTGACCAGATCCGCTGCAACATGACATTGCTGTTTGCGTTGCCGCAAGCAATCGCCTGTGCCGACGCCGGCGCGCGCCTGATCTCGCCATTCGTCGGACGCATCTATGACTGGCACAAAAAGTCCACCGGACTGGACTACAGCGGTGCCGACGACCCCGGCGTGCAATCGGTGCAGCGCATCTACAACTACTATCGCAAGTTCGGCTACGCCACCGAAGTCATGGGCGCGAGCTTTCGCAATACGTCGCAGATCCGTGAACTGGCCGGCTGCGACTTGCTGACGATTAGTCCCGAACTGCTGCAACAACTGGCCGACAGCAACGAACCCGTCGTGCGCAAGCTCAGCCCGGAGCGGGCACAGAGTGCCGACCTGCACAAGCTGACGCTCGACGAAAAAACCTTCCGTTTGATGTTCAACGACGAGGCGATGGCCACTGAAAAACTGGCCGAGGGAATCCGCGCGTTTTGCGCGGATTCGGTCAAGCTCGACGGCATGGTCGAGGTCTTGCGCAACGCGTAACGCGTCACTTCCTGACCAGCAGTGTGGTCGGGAAGTGCGGCATGGCCGTGGTCAGGGCTTGCTGAACTTCAGGATGAAGTCGTCCTTTGGCTGCAACGGTTCCGGGGTATTACGATCGCGCGGATCGGCCGGATTGCGCAGGAAGCCGGCCTCGGCAACAAACACGAAACCAGCCGCTTCGATTTCGCGCCGCAGGAATTGCTCGTCGATCCGGTGCAAGGTGCCGGCTTCCGAAATGCCGGTTCCAGGGCGACCGGCATGATCGCCCACCACATACGTCCCACCTGCTTTAAGCGCATTGAAGACGGCCCGGTTCATCGCTGCGCGATCGACGCCCATATGGCCGAGGTCGTGATAATTGAACATCAGCGTGACCAAATCCAGTTGTTTCTCGGCCGCTGCCGGAACAGGATTATCGAACGGCTGTACCACCGCCACCAGATTGCCCAGCCCCGGTTTTTTTGCCCGTTCGGCGATTGCCACCGGTGATGGCACGGACGCCGGGCGCGGCGCACTGACGCTGGCCGGCGCGCTACCACCTTCTGCCGCAGCAGGTGCCACCGCCGCAGGATTGCGTGGCGCGCTCTGACCATAGACCCGACCGGTCGGACCCACCGCACGCGTTAGCAATTCTGACGTATAGCCACCGCCTGCACTGAGGTCGAGCGCCACCATGCCCGGATGAATCGCCAGAAATTCCAGCAACTGCATCGGCTTGCGACGACCATCATTGGCACGATCAGCGGCACTACGATCCGAACTAGCCAGCAAGGTGGCGATCTGGTCAGCGGACAGGGCCGGCGTGGAGCGCACCACAGGGGCGGTGCCGGCACATCCCGACAGGGTCAGCACGGCAGCGCAAAGCAGGACAGCGGCACGGCGCGCAGTCGTTTTCATGGAGGTCGGTGCGGATCGATACATGGGTTTCTCCCGAATGAAGTGAAGGCCAATGTAACGCAGATTGACGCGTGTCGTTTTCCTGGATGTTAATAAACAGTTTGCAAACAGTTGGCCCAAAACCACTGATTTTTATGCGACTTGGCAGAAAGCCGGTCCTGCCGGTTTGCTTCACGGGCGGTCGGTGGGCAGTCAGGCCAAAGTGTCTACAGGCTCCCTACAAAAGAAGCACTCCGGCAAGATGGCCTGACCGATGTACTCAATCGAGCGCTCTTCCACACCGTACCGGAAGAAAAATTCTTTCCAACCGCGCACTACCTGCTCCATCTGGGCAATGACGGTTTCAGCTTCCTCACGGGATAGTCCGAAAGCGCCGCAGTCCGACAGGATGTTGTACAGGCTCGCGGCACGTCCGAACTTGCCCACCTCCAGCGCGAGGTCGCGCCGCTCCAGCGAGAGGAGCGGCACTGGCACGATGTCATAGGCGGGTGACAGGCGCCAGGATGCAGTCGTACGCAACATCGCGTGGTTGCGAGGATGGTCGTCGTTGTTGGTGACCATGACGTTGAAAACCATGCGCTTGAAAAGCTCCAGCCGGTCAGCATCAGGCTTGACGGACCAGCGCCGGATCTCGTCTGCAAGCAGCAAGTAGGACCAGCGCTCCCGCCCACGGATGCCGTCTTCGGCGTTAAGCACCGTCAGACCTGAGGCGAGTCCATGTCGTGCGTCAGTGCCGATGTCCGGGTTCCATTCGCGGTCAAAGCGAAGCAGCATCAGCGCCTCGGCTTTGCCAACAGACTCGATGCGCGTGCCACACACATTGAGTCCCGCGGCGCGGGCAAGCTCGAGCGTCGCATACTCGATGCGCTGCATGTTGTGCTTGTCGCGCTTTTCCGGCAGCTTGGCCAGGTAGAGGCAATGGCCGTCCTCGATAGTCACCTTTGGCCGCGCGCCACCCATGCTCGTTCCGGGCTCCAGCTGCTCCAGCACCTCATAAGGTAGCTTGCCCGTCTCCTCAAGCTGCTCAGCCGCCTGGACCCGCGCCTCGAGCTGATGGGTACGGTTGAAGGGCTTTGCTGGCCCGGCGACTGCACTGAAAGTCCGAAGCGCAGGTTGCCCGCGCCATCATCCGGCCCGTTGAGCAGGTACTCCATCTCGGCAATTTCGCTCTCTTTTTTCTCCAGCCGCGCTTGAATGACGCGCCGCCCCCAGGCATCCGGGCTGGCGTCGCGCAGCACTCCTGGGATGCCTTTGAGCATCGTGAACCTCATTGGCTTGGCGGTCAGCTTGAGGTGGTACGGGTCAAGCTCCATCACATTAGCGCGCTCAAGATAGCGCTTACCGTAGGTGAAGGTGCCCTCGAACGCATCGGCGGCGACCTTCTTGACCTTCAGCGACGCGCAAGGCACCCACTCATAAGTGCCAGGCAATTGGACATAGACGTAGCAAAGGTTCTCGGACACGGACCGACTCCCTTAAAAATCGTTGTCTTGCGGTGCGCGGGCGCGCACCCGCTCTGGCCGACGAGCGGCTTCGAGAATTTTGCCGTGTTCGTCGCCGTCCGGATTGGCAACGCTCTGCATGGTGTCAAGCAGCCCAAGCTTCCACAGGACGGTCAGAAACGTGCCCAGGGCGACACCGGATTCACCGGACTCGATGCGGTAGAGCGAGCGCCGACCGATGCCGCACTCTTGCGCAAATTCCTGTGTCCCCATGCCGCGGCGCACGCGTGCGATTCGGACGTGTTCGCCAAGCGCCTCAAGGCGCTTGAGCACCTCGCGAGGTGGCGTGCTGTTCGAAAATTGGGTCATATCTTGCCCGATAAATAGCTTGTTGGGCCATTTTAGGCCCGTGTAGCAATTGCATCAATATAA
>CANFED010000168.1 GCA_947445995.1 Oxalobacteraceae bacterium
ACCAGATGTCGCGGTGAATATCGGGGCTGGCTTCGGCATCGAAACCGGCATTGGCGAGTATGTCGACCAGGGCAGACAATCGTACCGATTGACCTGAAATCGCTTCACCTAGGACTAGGCGGTTACCGAAACCTGGACGGATCAAGCCGGGCTCCGGTGAACTACTCGACAGGTGCACGACACATCCGATCAACTGGCGCGCAGGCATCGCCCGTGCAAGAGCACCGTCGGGGTCCAGCGATTGCAGACTCAGGCCTGAAAAAGGGCGTTCTGGTTGCTCAAAAAACCACCATGGGACGCCATTCATTGCAGTAATGATGCGTGTCTCTGGGCCTAGTAGCGGAGCTATTTGGGTCACAACTTCGGCAAGCGCAGTCGACTTGACCGCGACAATCACGATATCCTGCACGCCGATCCGGGAAGGCGTATCGTCCGCCTCGATCATGATGTGGCGGATGCCGGTACTGTCGTCGATACGCAGTCCGTGTTCCCGAATCGCTGCCAATGTCCGGCCACGGGCAACAAGGGTGAGTTGATGGGCGTTCTCCTGTTGTGCCAGTCGTGCGGCAATGAGTCCTCCAACTGCACCGGCACCATAAATTGCTATTTTCATTTTGGATTCCTTTCAGTTTGTTATCCCGGTTGTATCCGATCAGGAGCCCACTATCCAGCCTTCGAGCGGGTCAAAATCCGGCAAGCCGAAACGGGTACCGCGACGCTGCCAGGCCCAGGCGGCCAGCACGCCGCACAAGGCGGCATCCAGCAGGTCGCCACTGCCGTCATCGATGAGCGCGTCGCGATGCGGTCCTGCTTCCAGTCGGATGGCGAAGCGATGATCACCGCGTTCCAGATGGTCAAGAATCATCGCACGGGCGGCCTGCCGTTCGGGTGTTTGCTTTGTGCGGCTATCATTCTTGTAAGAAGCGCGGGTAATTGAACGCGCCACCATGCCCGGATAACCTTCAAGGGCTATGCGCTGCGGATCGCCGGCAACGATACCGGGTAGCGCCACACCGGCAGCTCGCAATAGCGGTACCCCGGCATGCAACATGTAGGCAACCGGCGGGTTGACCCATTTCATCGAGGAGGATGATCCGGCTGGAATATCCGTTGCCCGGTGGGCGAATTTGCCACCCACCGGACGGGCATCGCAGAATGCCTTGAATGTAGTGCGCATCTCGGAGCGGGACAGTGATGCCAGATGCGACATCAGTGCAGGCCACGTGAGAGGCCAATGCAGGTGCTCTACTAGTTCACGCGGCAATGAAAATGGAAAATCAAAGGCACCCAGCCACGGCCCTGGTTGCTGCAGCCACTGCGTAAAGCTGGTGAAGTCGGGGAGTGCTTGCAGGGTGTCGAGGTGCCAGGTCCCGGCAATCAAATGTCCTGAGGCGATGGTAATGGTTTTGCGACGCGTGGGTGACGAGGTGAAGTCGATGCCATGCAATAGCCAGCTTGGTTCCGGATCGAGATGCATTGTGTACGATTAAATGAAAGTGCCCCTATTCTACCGGGCAATAAAAAAGGCACCCGAAGGTGCCTTTTAATCAATCATGCATTGCAGCAGGCTTGCGCCTGCAAGCAATTAGAACGTGTGGCGAACGCCGACGTTGAACAGGTTGTCGGTCTTGCCTGCAGCTATTGTAGCGATTGTTGCAGCGCTATCGTTCGAAATACGTGCATACGATGTGTACAGGTTAGTACGCTTCGACAGCGCGTAGGTGTAGCCAACAGCGACTTGGTCTGAATCGAGGTTAGGACCGGTCTTGTCTTTGCGCTTCGTGTAGTCAACCAAGAAAGCACTAGCACCGAATGGAACGGTCACGCCAACCATGTAGTCGCGGCGATTCGTGATGTTCGTATCGGTCTTGACCGTATCGATTGCGGCATGTGCTTTGACAACAGCGAAATCGTACGTACCACCCAGCAGGGTTGTCTTCACTTTATCTGTGGAAACATTACCGGTGTTGATGTTCGAAACGTTGTAGGTCAAGGCAGCCAGAGCTGGACCATTTGCATATTGCAATGCACCAGAAACTTGGCTACCAGCTTTGACGCTACCTGCTTGCTCGCCGAAACCATATTCAAACTGACCAGTGAAACCACTCAGATTTGGTGTTTCATACTTAACTGCATTGTTCATGCGACCACTACCACCGGAGGCAGCAGCAGTTGCAGTAGTCGGATCAGTCACACCGCCTTGGTTGAAGAAGCGGGTTGCGTTGCCAGCCAAGCCAATACGGAACGGATCGATTGAATCAAGAGTGTCACGCAGCAGGGTGTTTTGACGACCCAGTTTGACGGCACCGAAATCACCTTGCAGGCCAACGAATGCTTGACGACCGAAGGCCAAGCCTTTGTTGTCGAAACCACCAGTGTCGACTGTCAGACCTGTTTCCAGGGTGAACAGACCTTTCAGGCCGTTACCCAGATCTTCAACACCGCGGAAGCCCAAACGGCTGCCCGACTGGATACCGCTGTTCAGTGCTGTTGTGGTGGCTGTGCCATTGTCATCACGGGAGATACCCATGTCGACAACACCATAGACGGTCACGGATGACTGGGCGGCTGCTGAGCCAGCGATGGTGCCGAGGATGGCGAGTGCGAGTAGCGATTTTTTCATTGTGAAATTTCCTAGTGGTGAAAATAAAAGTTGTCGGGGAATTACCATAACAATCCCACAATAGTGTAAAGACCGTTCATGACATCGTGATGACTAAGCGATTAAAAACTTTGCCAACCATTCCGTCATATCTGACTGATCTTGCTCAACTAAGTTGCACTATCGTTAAAACTGTTTTTGTGTGATTCGCACTGCATTATGGCAACGCAACAATCAACAGGCCGAAGTCTAGCCTAAGTTGGCTGCTGGTGTTCGCAACCGACCACAGGACTGTCTCTGTTTTGCAACGCATTGACTTTTCGATATTTTGCGTTGCACCAATCGGGCCGCTATGCCGGTGCAAACAAGTGCATTGCTAAATGGGGTCGAGACAACATAGGTGTCGTCCCGACTACTGACTAGTTAGTCAGATTGATTCATTTAGCGAGCGAGGGCAGGTGCCTTAAGCGCCAGGGGCGGCGTCTGGCAGGACTACGTTGACATCGAGCACCTCAAGGTTGCCTTGTCGATCCAGAGAAATCTTGATGTCATCGGCGTTGACCTTGGTGTATTTGGAAATCACCGCAATCAACTCTTTGTGCAGTGCCGGCAAGAAGTCCGGCCCGGAACGGCCATTGCGCTCGCGCGCAATAATGATTTGCAATCGTTCTTTGGCTGCACTAGCTGTCTTTGGCTTGCTGGCAAATAAGAAGGATAAGAGAGCCATTTACTTCCCCCTGAAAATACGCTGCAGGAAACCCGGTTTTTCATAGGTCGTGAACTTCAGCGGCACGTCTTCGCCGAGGAAGCGCGAGACAAGATCCTGATAAGCCTGGGAAACGTCGCTACCTTCGATGTGAATGGCGGGATTACCCTGGTTCGACGCCGCCAGCACGGATTCCGACTCAGGAATGATCCCTACCAGCGGAATACGCAAGATTTCCTGCACATCGGTATAGGACAGCATTTCGCCTGATTCGACGCGCTTTGGTACGTAGCGAGTGATCAGCAGATGTTCCTTGACTGGTTCCCCGCCATTTTGGGCGCGGCGTGATTTGGCCTGGATGATGCCGAGAATGCGGTCGGAGTCGCGCACCGATGACACTTCAGGATTGGTCACGATAATGGCTTCATCCGCAAAGGTCAGCGCCATCACTGCGCCGCGTTCGATGCCGGCTGGCGAATCACAAATAATGTATTCGAAGCCCATTGCATCGAGATCCTTGAGAACGCGTTCGACGCCGTCTTCAGTCAACGCATCTTTGTCTCGGGTCTGTGACGCAGGCAGTACAAACAAATTTTCGCAGTGTTTGTCCTTGATCAATGCCTGATTCAATGTGGCTTCACCGTTGATGACATTGATCAGGTCGTAGACGACACGTCGTTCGCATCCCATGATCAAGTCGAGGTTACGCAAGCCGACATCGAAATCGAGGACCGCAGTTTTATGACCTCGCAGGGCGAGCCCGGAGGCAAAGCTTGCGCTAGAAGTAGTTTTGCCAACACCACCTTTGCCGGACGTTACAACAATGACTTTTGCCACAAATGGGCTCCTTTCAGAAATGATGTGAATTATGAATTAACCGATAGTACGTCGAGACGGTCACCAACAAGCCTAATTTGTACGGCATGGTTGGCTAATCCTTGCGGATAGCCGTTTTCGAAGGTGCGGTAGATGCCTGCGATCGAGACCAGTTCGGCCTCCATCAGTGACGTAAAAATACGTGCGTCAGCGTTCCCGCTGGCACCGGCCAGTGCGCGTCCGCGCAATGGCGCATAGACATGGATACTGCCGTCAGCGATGACTTCGGCGCCGTTGTTGACGGCCGCCGTGATGATCAGATCACAGCCGCGCGCATAGACGCGCTGCCCGGCACGCACGGGCGTATCGACAATCATCGTTCCTACGGCAGTGGCTGTCGCTGCGACAGGAGGAGCAACGACTGGTCGCGCTGGTTCCGGAGCTGCGGCAGCGCGTGGCTTGACGCTGCGATCCAGTGTCAAGCCGTTAGCCAGGATATCGGCTTCCATGCCGGACGGTGCGTTACGTACAGCCACGGCATGCAATCGATACGATTTGAGTAAGCCAACCAATACGGACCAGTCTGGCGGCGCGCCAGTCAGGTCGAGGTCACCGATGTCAATGACTGCCAGTTCATCGTCGAAAAAGTCGGCTTCGCCCCCGGTCATGTCGCGCATTGCGGCATCGAGCTTCACCGGATCGGTCTGATGCAGGATCGCCGAGATGGCGACAACGGTCGAAATCTTGATGTCTATCGGCTTGCCAGTCTGATTTTTTTGCATGAGAAAAGTTGTGGGGCATGAGGCATTGTTGCTGCTCAGACAGTGCGTCTGGCAGGATCGAAGCCGCATTATACCGTCTCGCTTTGAGCGGATTCCTGCCTTATCGCAGTGTTATCGCAGCAGGCATCCACGAACGTCTGTTTCGCAAAAACGGAGCGGCGGTTTTTGGCGCGCGTGTAGAATCACTTCCTTTTTCGTCAGGCTGCCATGTGGTTCAAGAATCTCCAGATTTACCGTCTTCCTGCCCCTTGGGATATGGATGCCGAGCGGCTTGAAGCTGCGCTCGCTCCGCAGACTTTTCAGCCATGTACCAGCCTCGACATGCAGACGCAGGGCTGGATTTCGCCGCGCGAAAACGGCATGCTGGTACACACGGTCAACAAGCAATTACTCATCGCGCTTGGTACTGAAAAGAAGTTGTTGCCGGCCAGCGTGATCAATCAGGTCGCGAAAGCGCGAGCCGGTGAAATCGAAGAACAGCAAGGTTTCAAGCCGGGCCGCAAGCAAATGAAGGAGATCAAGGAACAGGTCACCGATGAATTGCTGCCGCGCGCATTCAGCATCAATCGCACCACCTGGACCTGGATCGACCCCGTCAATGGCTGGCTGGTAATTGATGCCGGCACGGCAGGCAAGGCCGACGAAGTACTCAAGCTGCTCATCAAGGGTATCGAGAAATTGCCGATGGAAAGCCTGCATGTCGTGCAGTCACCCGTAGCAGCGATGACCGAGTGGCTGATGGCCGACGCGCCCAAAGGGTTCACGGTCGATCAGGATACCGAGTTGCGTGCCGGTGGCGAGAGCAAGGCGACCGTGCGTTACGTCAAGCAAACCATCGAACCGGTCGACGTCCAGCGCCATATTGCTGATGGCAAGCAATGCACGCGGTTGGCCATGACCTGGAATGATCGTATTTCGTTCGTGCTGACTGAGTCGCTGACGGTCAAGCGCATCACGCCGCTCGACGTGATCAAGGAAAGTGCCGACACCGGCGCGCGCGACGATGACGAACGTTTCGACGGCGACATGATGTTGATGACGGGCGAGTTGGCCAAGATGCTTGATGATCTGGTGTTCGCACTGGGCGGGCAAATGCAGCCGAAATAAAATCCGGTTCAGGTGGCAAACAAAAAGAGGGCAGATCGCATGACGGATCTGCCCTCTTTTATCTGAAAGTGTTGACCATGACTAGGGAGCAGAGGTTGTAAAAAAACGAGCACTAAAAGGCGTCGATGTGACGGCTTGACGGCAGAATTGCATAAGCGCATTCTTCACCCCTGCAAAGAACAAGGTCTTTTGGGTTCTCGCTTTGGATCGACTACCTGGCAGTGCTTTTGTCGGCGATCGCTCTTGTGGATTTTCATCGCTGCATTTCGTGGATAACATTAGATGTCGTCATTTTCCTTCGGCTCGGATTCCTTGTTCAGCACCGTGGCCGAATCGGTTGGCCTGATTGTCATGGTGTGGGAACTGCAGCAGGACAGGATTTATTTCAGTGATCAGTGGATCGTGCTCACCGGGTGTATCGGTTCATCGGGCAGTTTCACGACGGCGGAGTTGCGGACATCGATACATGTGGATGACCTGCCTAATCTGAACGAGACGATCGTGCTTTGCCTCAAAGGCGAGAGCAAATTCTATGATGCCGAAGTACGGGTGCGCGGTGCCAGCGGTCAGTGGATCTGGCTGGCAGTGCGCGGTCGCGTGACCGAGCGTGATGCAGCGCAGCGCGCCATCCGCCTTGTCGCGACCTTCATGGATGTGAGTCACCGCAAGCATACCGAGCAGGACCTGTCCGAGAGCGAACAACGTTATCGGTCGATCTTCACGACCAGCCAGCACGGCATCCTGCTGGCGGCATTGGACGGCGCTATCTTGTCTGCCAATCCGGCTGCGTGCCAGATTACCGGCTATGCCGAGGCGGAGCTGATGCAGCTTGGTCGCGTAGATCTTGTTGATCAAACGGACCTGCGACTGAAGGTGCTACTGGAACAGCGTGCGCGTACCGGCAGCTGTCATGGTCACGTCAGGATGATTCGCAAGGATCGGGTGCCTATCGAAGTGGCGTTGTCGTCAGCGATCTTTGTCAATCATGCCGGCAGCCTGAGCGCCAATGTGGTTTTGCAGGACGTCACTGAGGCGCGCCTTACAGAACGCAAATTGCAGCGACTGACCAGCCTGTATGACGCGCGCAGTCGCTGCAATCACGCCATCATTGAAAGCACGACGCCGCAGGCGCTGTTCGCGGCCGTGTGCAAGATCGTTGTCGAGTGTGCCGAATTTGGGCTGGCCTGGATCGCACTCATCGATCCGCTAACACGCTGCCTCAAGCCAGCCTGTGCCGAAGGAATGCAGCGCGCGTATCTTGATGAGGCATTAATCAGCGTCAATCCCGCCATTCCTGCCGGACGTGGTCCGCTGGGACGGGCCATCCGCGAGGGCGTGAACGTCATCAGTAACGATTTTCTCAGTGATCCATCCGCGCTGGTATGGCGTGAACTGGCAACGCGCCATGGCTTTCGTGCGATAGCGATTTTCCCGTTGCGGCAAAGCGAGGCAGTGATCGGCGCGCTGGTACTGTATGCGTCCGAGAAGGATTATTTCGATGCACAACTCGTCGACTTGCTGGCCGAAATTGCCCGCGATATTTCGTTCGGCCTCGATAACATGCAGCGCGATATTGCCCTGTCGAGCAACGAAGCACGTTTTCGTACGCTGTGGGAGACCAGCACCGATGCGATTCTGATGATGACGCACGAATCGGTGATCCGTTACGCCAATCCGGCCTTGCAGGATTTGTTTGGCTACGCGCCGCAGCAAGTCGTCGGTCAGCATCTGGGCATGTTGCAACCGCAGCGCCTGCAAGCGGCACATGACAGCGGCGTCCAGCGGTATTTGAAAACGCAGCAGCAGCACGTAAACTGGCGTGCGTCCAACGTGCTCGGCTTGCATGCCGACGGCCACGAATTTCCACTCGAAGTGGCCTTCAGTGAAGCTTGCATCGACGGCGAACAGCTATTCATTGGCTTCATGCGCGACATCACTGAACGCAAGCGCAATCACGATCTGATCACGCGCCAGAACGGCATCCTGAAACTGATTTCCGGTGGTGCCGAGCTGGAAGTAACGCTGGCAGCGATCAACCAGATGCTTGAAGACCTGTCGGCTGACGTCTTGTGTGCGATCGAGGGTCTGCATGACCGCGACGGTAGCCAGACCTGGCATGTCGGTACGGCCGTGCCGGAAAGCTTTAGCCGAGCAATGCTGCGTCAGGCGGTCAGTGCGAACGCGGTCCCGCTTTCCGGTTGGCGATTGCCATTGATCGTGATGGATCTGGAGCGCGATCCTGCCTATGCCGGTTGTATCTCGATGGCTCGCGATCAAGGTGTGCGGGCCTGCAGCTTCTGGCCGATTCTCGGTCGCCAGGATCATCCGATGGCCACGCTGGTGCTCTATTGCCGGCATGCACGCGGACCCTCCGAGCTGGAGCGCTTCCTGTTGCCATCGGTATTGGACCTGGCCGGGCTGGCGATCGAAAACAAGCGCTCCGACGAGCGCATCCGCTACCTTGCCCATCACGACGATCTGACCGGTCTGCCCAATCGCATGCGCTTTTTGCAGGAGCTTTCGCTGGCACTGGCAAGGGCGGCACGTAGCGGGCAGCAGGTCGGCCTGCTGTTTCTGGATCTGGATCGCTTCAAGGACATCAACGACACGATGGGACACCATATTGGCGACGCGGTCCTGTGCGAAGTGGCCAACCGTCTGCGTGCCACGGTGCGCGAAGTCGACATGGTGGCGCGA